>CAZWME010000040.1:0-14882 GCA_964634515.1 uncultured Pirellulales bacterium
CAGCGTATTAGCTACTCAATTGCGTCCTCTGCTTCATGCGGCTACACATGTGCTGTTTTGCGTTGGATTGCTGGCTGTGGCGACGAATCCATTTATTATCAATTCGATGATCGGCGGCAGTATCTTAGCTGACGGACTCGGAAAGCCGGCGAGATTAAGCGACCGTTGGTCCCGGCTTTTCACGGTTTTGGTTCTGCTGTTCGGTATGATATTAGCGATGATTGTCCTTCATACCCCGGTCAAAAAGGTTGATGCGATTATTTTTGGCCAGGCCCTTACGGTTGTCGGCAATCCGTTGATGGCTATTACAATACTTTGGCTTGCAAACCGAAAAGATATTATGGGCGAAAGGCGTAATAAGCTCATTCACAACATACTGGGCGGAATAGGCCTGCTGGTTGTTGTATTTATGGCCATTCGGGTCTTATGTCTGATTGTGCTGAAGTTGACTTGATTGTTGCTCTTGTGACGTGTTAAAAAGGGATCTTAACGAGAAGGCTACGATATGACAGATATATCTGCATTGGATGAACGTGCTTTGGAGAATATTCTCAGCGAGCCTGCCGCTGAGACCAGAGAAATAGTTTCCGGCCTGGATGGTGACATCGTTGTTTTAGGTGCCGGCGGCAAGATGGGGCCGACACTGTCGATGATGCTCAAAAAAGCGTCGAGTGAAAAAAATATTTATGCTGTTTCGCGGTTTAGCGACGAGGACGTCCGAAACAGGATAGAGGATGCAGGTGTCAAAACCGTCCAGATTGACTTGCTGGATGAGTCACTTTATTCACAGTTGCCTGATGTGAAAAATGTATTCTATTTGGCCGGTATGAAGTTCGGTGCGACAGGTAATCAGCCCCTGACGTGGGCGATGAACAGTTTTTTGCCGCCTCTGATAGCACGGCATTATAAGAAATCCCGCATTGTGGTTTTCTCTACCGGCAACGTTTATCCTTTGGTTGAAATCAATAGCGGGGGAGCATCCGAAGATACTATACCCGAACCGATAGGAGAATATGCCCAGTCGTGCCTTGGCAGAGAAAGAATGTTTGAATATTTCTCGCAGCTTAATAATACGCAGGTGACAATAATCAGACTCAATTATGCAAATGAGCCCCGGTATGGTATTATTGTGGATCTTGCAGACAAGATTCTAAATTACAAACCTATCGATTTAACTATGGGGGCGGTGAATCTGATCTGGCAGAGGGATGCCAATGATTATATTATTCGTTCGATGAGCCTTGCAAAATCACCACCGACGATGCTTAATGTAACGGGTCCGGATATATTATTGGTTCGTAAACTTGCGGAGCAAATAGGAAAAGAGCTGAAAATCAAGCCGCGGTTCGTATCCCAGAAAGCACAAACAGCTCTGCTTTCAAATGCTTCTTTGTGCGTCGGTAAGTTTGGTCCGCCTCAAACGGAGCTAAGTGAGATGATTTCCTTAATCGTTAAGTGGGTTGCATCCGGAAATACGGTTCTGAACAAACCGACCAAATATGATATTCGTAACGGCAAATTCTAAGGCCTTCTTCAATGTTGAATTCAAATATAATAGATAAGCTGCGTTCGGGTTGTGTGATTCCCGCCCACCCGCTGGCTCTCGATCCGGATGGGAAAATCGACGAGCGGCATCAAAAAGCTTTGACTCGCTATTATGCAGCTTCCGGTGCGGGAGGACTGGCTGTCGGCGTACATACAACTCAGTTTGCTATCCACGATCCAAAAGTTGGTTTGTATCAGCCTGTTCTTGAGCTTGCATCTGAAACAGCCCAAAAATATGCTGAGTCCATAAATTTAAGCGAACCAGTAATGATCGCTGGCATATTAGGTGACACTGATAATGCTGTTAAGGAGGCCCGGTTGGCGGCAGAGACGGGTTATCACATTGGACTACTATCTCTTACCGCTCTGAAAGGCAAAACAATTGATGAGCTGATAAACCACGCGAAACAGGTGGCTGAAGTTATACCGATTATGGGATTCTATTTGCAGGAGGTAATAAGCCAAATGGTGCTTCCTGTAGAGTTCTGGCGAAAGTTCGTTGAAATACCAAACGTCGTGGCTATAAAAATCGCTCCATTTAATCGATATCAAACGCTCGATGTGCTTGAAGCGGTAGCTCATTCCGGCAGGTCAGATGAAATTGCTTTATATACCGGTAATGATGACAACATAATTTGCGATTTGCTCACAAAGTATGAGTTTAATGTTGACGGTCATCCGCTCTCGCTTCGTATTGTCGGTGGCCTGCTGGGCCAGTGGGCATGCTGGACCAAAAGGGCGGTTGAGTACCTCACTCGTATTAAGACCCTTTGTGAGAGCGAAGGTTCAATTCCGCAGGACATGTTGATTTTGGCAAATAAATTGACGCTGGCGAATAAGGCAATTTTCGACGCCGACAACCATTTCGCCGGATGTATTCCGGGTATATCCTATGTCTTAAAGCAGCAGGGACTTTTGGAGCATGTTGGAACACTTGATCCTGCCGAACAGCTCTCACCCCGCCAGGCTGTTATGATTGACAGAATAAGAAGCAGCTATCCACATCTTACCGATGATGATTTTGTAAAAGAAAATCTTCATAAATGGTTGTCATCCTGAATAAATCGCACGTGATGATAAATATTTTCTGGCAGTTTATGAGCAAATATATTATGCTATAACTTGTTTCTGAAGAGTTCTTCTTAGGTCTTTTCTAATTTTTGGAGAGGGTAAAATGACTCATCAAATAAATGAGCACCAACGAAAAAAAGAAGGAAGTATTATGCAAAACAATCCATCTATAATCATGCGGCTTATTTGTATTACTTTCATGTTTTTGATTTGTTGTGTCCCGTGCATCGCTGCCAATCGAGCGGTAATCGGAACAAGCAAGGCGGATAAGCAGCTTGCCGAGTATTTTCATGACCAGACGATGCTGCTCAGCGAAAAATGTCTCAAGAATATCAAGTCCCTTGATGACTGGAAAAACAAACGCCTTAAATATCGAAAGCAACTATTCGAAATGCTGAGCCTTGATCCACTGCCTGAAAAGACCGACCTCAAACCCGTCATTACCGGTAAAGTAGAGCATGAAGAGTTTACCGTTGAGAATATTCACTTTCAATCCATGCCGGGCCTTTATGTAACCGCCAATCTGTATATTCCTAAAAACCACGAAAAACCGGCACCGGCCATCCTGTATGTCTGTGGCCACGGGCCTACCAAGAAAAATAATATCAGCTATGGAAATAAGGTCAGCTATCAGCGACATGCGGGCTGGTTTGCAAGGCATGGCTATGTCTGCCTGATTATTGATACTCTCCAGATGGGTGAGATTGAAGGTATTCATCATGGTACATATCGGTACGATATGTGGTGGTGGAACAGCCGGGGTTATTCATCGGCTGGTGCTGAAGCGTGGAATTGCATACGTTCTCTTGATTACCTCCAGAGCCGTGAGGAGGTGGACAAAGACCGAATTGGTGTCACCGGGCGTTCCGGCGGCGGGGCATATAGCTGGTGGATAGCCGCACTGGATGAAAGAATCAAAGCTGCTGTGCCTGTAGCGGGCATAACCGACCTTCAGAACCATGTTGTGGATGGCTGCGTAGAAGGGCATTGCGACTGTATGTATATTGTGAACACATACCGCTGGGACTATCCACGTGTGGCGGCACTGGTTGCACCGAGGCCGCTTCTTATTTCCAACAGCGACAAGGATACAATCTTCCCGCTGGATGGTGTTGTTCGCGTGCACGAAAAGGTGCGGAAAATCTACAGATTGTACGGTGCGGATGACAAGCTCGGCCTGCATATTACCGAAGGCCCTCATAAAGACACACAGGAGCTTCGCATACATGCCTTTGTGTGGTTTAATCGTTTTCTGAAAGGTGAAAATCCACTGATTAACAAACCGGCAGTGTCTTTTTTTGAGCCGGAGCAGTTAAAGGTTTTCGACGAGCTTCCTACCGATGAGATAAATACGAAGATACAGGATTCGTTTGTGCCCACGGCCGCCAAACCGCGTGTGCCGAAATCTGCCGAAAAGTGGGCAAAGCAGCGTAAGGCCTGGATGAGGAATCTTCACAATAAATCATTTAGAGGCTGGCCGGGGCAGGCACAGGTCGGCCCGCTTGATATTAAGCGGGTATTTTCTGTCAAACGCGAAGGTATTCATTTTAGAGCTTTTGATTTTACGAGCCAGCCTAACGTTCGTCTTCGTTTATATCTGACAAGCAGTGCTAAGCTCAATGAGCCCGAGGCAGTTATGCTGAACGTACTGGATCAACAAGGATGGTCAAAGTGGCTGGCTGGTATGAGGGTTGGGTTTGTAAATGAACTCAGCGATCTAAAATTACCTGAACCTGATAAAAATGCCTTCAGGGATATTCAGGAAATGTTAGAAAATTTGAATCATGCAGTAGCTTATATGGCTCCTCGAGGAATTGGACCAGACGCTTGGAATAATAATGAACGCAAGCAGGTACAAATCCGCCGGCGTTTTATGATGTTGGGCCAGACGGTCGATGGCATGCGGGTCTGGGACGTACGTCGTGGCATTCAGGCTTTGCGAACTTTTGCATCATTCAAAGATGTACCCGTGACTCTTACGGGTAAAGGCAAAATGGCGGGCATCGCATTATATGCATCGCTGTTTGAGCCTGAAATTACCCGGCTCTATCTATCGCATTTACCCGAGACCCATCGAGATGGTCCGACATTCCTGAACGTGATGCGTTATCTGGATATACCGCAGGCCGTGGCGATAGCTGCCGAGCGAAGTCAAGTCCGGCTAAGTCAGGTGCGTGACTTAGGATGGCAATTTCCACAGGACGTAGCCGAGAGACTTGGCTGGCCTGATGATAAATTCCAGATCCATATAGTTTCTAAGGACAATCCTGAGCCTTAGATAGTTATATAGCTGCAGTGAATATTATCGGAACAATATTTCTCAATCTCCGGACGATAACTTGACCTCAATGTAATATATGTTCTTATCCTTAAGAGGTTTATGTATTTAAGTACCGCGTTCCTGATATAGTACATGTAGGCTCAAACTTTTATTTTTTATTTAACTTGGTCAAAATTTCTTCCGATACAATCTCCAGATGCAGGGAAAAATGTATAATCTCAAAAGAAAGAGGAAGAAATGGGAATTAAAAATCTATCAAAAGATGTTCTTCTCGTTGAACTGCCTTCCAAGAGTCCAAAAATAGCTATGCAGCTTAAAGCTGTTAATGCAACTGTGAGCAAGAATGGTAACTGCGACGTCATAATTGATTTTCACAGAGTCGAGATCATCAATTCCGCAAATATAAGCAACCTGTTAATATTGCACAATATGGTACAGAATTCCGGACATCGGCTTATTCTTTGCAATGTTGCCACTGTAACCAAGTGCATTTTTGTCGTAGCCGGCCTTAATGAGGTTTTCCAATTTGTTGATAACCAATCCAAGGCCCTGGCGACTGTTGAGCAAGAATGGTAACTGCGACGTCATAATTGATTTTCACAGAGTCGAGATCATCAATTCCGCAAATATAAGCAACCTGTTAATATTGCACAATATGGTACAGAATTCCGGACATCGGCTTATTCTTTGCAATGTTGCCACTGTAACCAAGTGCATTTTTGTCGTAGCCGGCCTTAATGAGGTTTTCCAATTTGTTGATAACCAATCCAAGGCCCTGGCGACTGTTGAGCAAGCAGGGTAGCTGCCAGGCCGGCCCATCGATCCTCTTATATTTTTGGCTCACCACAGAATTTTCATGTACTGCCTTTTATATACTTCGTGATCGACATGCATTTGCTTACACTAAAAAATTAGCGGCGGATTCCAAATTGCACGTCTTTATAAATTAACTGGAACTGGACGGCAGTTATGTACATATTTGGGACTTTGCACTTATCCAGATGTCTTGCAGTGAATCCGGTTAAAGATTGTCCTGTATGTATTTAACGGCGTTATTGAAGATTGTGATTCCATCGCTGGCCGGCTTTTCTTTTAGACGGGACCAGTGCGGATGGTGGGTCGGTCTTACGAACCTTTCCGGGTGCGGCATAAGACCCAGTACCCGGCCGGTAGTGTCCGTCAGGCCGGCTATAGAATCCATTGACCCGTTTGGATTAATCGGATAGGCTCCTTCATTGCCGTTTTCATCCACATACTTGAACGCTATATGTCCGGCGGTCTTTAATTCGTCCAGTACAGCGTTATCTCTTGTAACAATTTTGCCCTCGGCGTGTGCTACGGGAAGGTAGATTTGCCTGCCCGCTTCGATGAAAATACACTTGTCTGTTTGAGGGGCCAGATACACCCATCTGTCTTCGAATTTGCCGCTGTCGTTATAGGTAATTGTAACCTCTTGATGTGTGGCACGGCCATCCTTGCCGTGAACATGGGCTAAGAAGCCAGTGCCACTATTGCCCGGCAGTATTCCCGTTTTAACCAGGACCTGAAACCCGTTGCAGATTCCAAGAACTAATTTCCCGTCGTCGATGAATTTCCGGAGCGGTTCGTAAAGGTGATGCCTGATTTGGTTAGCCAGGATTTTACCAGCGGCCACATCATCACCATAGCTGAATCCGCCGGGAAAAACAATTATCTGGAATTCATCCAGAATAGTTTTATCCTCGATTATCCTGTTTATGTGTGTACGCTGTGCCTGTGCACCCGCTAATTCGAGTGCGTGCTCTGTTTCCATATCACAGTTTATTCCTGCTGCTCGCAGGACTATCGCTTTAACTTCCGTCATCTCTTACCTTTTCAATTCCTTTTATAAAATCCGCAGACTTTTTACCAGGCTAACGATTTTTGCCAGGCCTGTTTTAATAAATCTATATCCGAATTGATGATAATTTTACCGTCTTCTGCTTTTATGATTAGCTTTTTTTCTTCTGTTACTTTCCCAATCTGGCCGAACGGTAAGTTGAGCATTGTTTTTGCAAATGCATCAAATTTCCCCGGTTCGATTTCCACGATATAGCGGCTGTTCGACTCACTGAATAATTGTGCATCTGTCCGGGTGCAGTCTTCGCTTCTCGGCAGACCACGCAGGTCTGCTTCTATCCCGAGCCCGCCGGCAAAGGCCATCTCTGCAAGTGCTACGGTCAGGCCGCCTTCTGAGCAGTCGTGACAACTAACTAAAAGACCATCTGCTATTGCAGCGGATATCTTTTTGGCGATTTTAGGGGCCATCCCCAAATCTAAGGTCGGTACGTTAGCCCCGAGGTGGCCTTTGATTTTGTAATAATGTGAGCCGCCCATTTCATTTTTCGTTTCACCTACGATAAACAGCAGGTTGGAAACCCTTTTGGCATCCATCGTCACGCACTTGTTTATATCATCGACTATTGAGATTGCACTTATTAAAAGCGTTGATGGTATGGATATCTGTGTCCCGTCTTCGCAGGCGAATTCATTATTCAATGAATCCTTGCCGGATATAAACGGTGCCTCGAATGCCATTGCCCCGTCGTAGCAGGCCTGTGATGCTCGGACTAACGGGCCTAACGTTTCGGGCTTTGTGCAGTCGCCCCAGCAGTAATTATCCAGCAGAGCAATCCTGTCAGCCCGGCCTCCTACACATACCAGGTTTCTAACAGCTTCGTCGATTCCCGACAGTGCCATCCAGTACGGGTCGATGTCACCGTAAATCGGATTCATACCACAGCTAATAGCAAGGCCTTTGTCCGAGTTGAACTTTGGCTGTATCACCGCTGCATCGCCGGGACCGTCATTGTTCACGCCGGTAAGCGGTTTGATAACCGAGCCACCCTGTACCTCGTGGTCATATTGGCGAATCACCCATTCTTTGCTGGCTACGTTGTAACAGGAGAGGATTTGCACAAGCTCATTATTGTAATTATCTTTTACGGGTATGTTTGGCTCGGTGAGCTGACGGCCTTTCCAGACGGCTTTGCGTGAATATTTTGGCACGCCATTGTGCAGGAACTCCATATCCATCTCGGCTACCTGCTGGCCATCGTATCGTAATCTTAATATTTTGTCGCTTGTGAATTTGCCTATTACAGTTGACTCGACATTTTCGTCATCGAAGATTTTTGTTATCGCTTCCAGGTTTTCCGGCTTGACGGCTATTACCATTCTTTCCTGTGCTTCACTAATCCAGATTTCCGTATAGTTCAGGCCCGCATACTTTAACGGCGACTTTTCCAAATCGACTTCTGCTCCGAGTTCTTCACCCATTTCTCCTACGGCACTGCTCAAACCGCCCGCCCCGCAGTCGGTGATTGCTTCGTATAAACCGGCCTCGTTTGCCTGTAGCAATACGTCTAACATTTTCTTTTCTGTTATAGGATTGCCGATTTGAACTGCGTGTGAAAAGATTGTTTCGTGTTCGTGTGTCATTTGGCCGCTTGAAAAGGTGGCGCCGTGTATCCCGTCTCTTCCAATCCGGCCGCCGACCATAATTATAAGATTTCCGCTTTGAGGATTCTTAAAGCACTTGTCTTTGTCCATTATGCCGATATTGCCGCAATAGACCAGCGGATTAGCCATGTATCTGTCATCGAAGTAAATCGCACCGTTGACTGTTGGAATCCCCATTCTGTTGCCGTAGTCTCGAACACCCGCCACAACACCTTTCATAATCCTTCTTGGATGCAAAACTCCTTTGGGGACGTCACCGATTTTTTTGTCCGGCTCGCCGAAGCAGAATATATCCGTATTGGCGATTGGTCTGGCGCCCATGCCCGTCCCCATCGGGTCGCGAATTACACCGCCTATGCCCGTAGCTGCTCCGCCGTAAGGATCCAGTGCCGATGGATGATTATGAGTTTCGACTTTGAAACATATTGCCGAGTTTTTATCGAATTCTATCACGCCTGCGTTATCGGCAAACACCGATATACACCAGTCTTTATCGAGTTGTTTAGTTGCCTTAAAAACGGTCTCTTTCAGCAAATCGTCAAAATGCACCTGCTCGCCGTTGATTGACATATCAACCGAGCTTTTGAGAGTTTTATGTACGCAGTGTTCGCTCCATGTCTGGGCGATAGATTCCAGCTCAACATCGGTAGGCTCTCTGCCGAGCTGCTGATAGTATTTCTGAATGGTCTGCATCTCGACAAGATTTAAAAACAGGTCCTTTTCTTTGCTCAGAGCTGTAAGCTGGTCATCATTAAGCTCGCATATGGGCCAGTGTACTATCTGCAATGCGTAGGGTTTGAGATGTGGATTTGGCGGTTCTGCTTCATTGCCTATGACACAGTCTTCGATGCAGTCGTTCGATAAAATTTTCTTGGCGATTGTATCCGTCTGTGTTTGTGTAATCTCGCCTAATAAGACGTACTTTCGGGCGGTTCGAACATGATCGGTGTTAACACCCATATCGGCAATGGCCGCCATTACGGATTCGGCCACCGGATCGGTAACCCCGCTTTTAAGATGTACTTCGATAAGTGTAGCTTTCGCCAGGCCTGCCGGCGCACTGCTTCTGCCTATGTAGTACTCTTCACAAACCGGATCGGTCAGGAGTTCATGTGCCACACGCTCGGCAAAATTCTTATCAAAATCCGCCTCGACAAGAAAGACCTTCGCCGATTGAACCACCTGTACCGAACTAATGCCCAGTTCTTTAATATCTTCCAGAATGCTCTTGCCATGTACGTCGGAAAAGCCCGATCGATTAAAAACCTCAATTCGCCACTGCTTCACGTTATTAGTTCCTTCTTTTTATATTTGTATTTTACAAGTATCGCTCGTTTCGTCCTTGCTTTCTCAAGCAGTTGTTCGATTTGTTGTTTATTTTCTTTTTTTATTGCCTTTTTAATTTTCACCAATTCGGCGATGATTTTGTCTATGCCTTTGGTTACGTTGTTTACGTTTGTCAGCAGTACATCCGACCAGATATTAGCCGGTCCCGATGCTAATCTCGATGTATCCATAAATCCTTTACCGGCAAATTTCAACTCCTCCTTATTATTGGCGTTGATTAATGCTGCTGCTGTTATATGCGGTAAATGGCTTACATTTGCAAAGATTCTGTCATGCTCTTTCGGTGTTATTGACTTCACGGAGCAACCGAGTTTTGACCAGAAACTTCTCAGTGTTTGCAGCGACTGCCGGTCAGTCTTTTTTGTCGTTGTCAGAATGCACATTGCCCCTTCGAACAAATCATCTCTGGCAAATTCGATTCCCCTTTGTTCGGATCCGGCAATTGGATGCGAGCCGATATAATGAACCCTCTTTGACAGCTTCTTCGCTGCCCAGCGGTGGGGCAGCATTTTTGTCGAACCGACATCGGTAACAATGCATCCGTCTGGTAATGAATCGGAAATTTCGCTGAATATTGTTTCGAATGTCATTATAGGTGTAGCTAAAATGACAAGGTCTGCACAGGATACACTTGATTTAAGGCAATCTACGATATCGGTTGACACTGCCAGTCTTCTGGCTTTAGTGCGAGTGGAAGACCGATGTGAGTAACCGATCACTTGTACTCGGGCAAAAGTGCGCAAAACCGCTAATGAAATAGAACCGCCCAAAAGCCCCAATCCTATCACAGATAATTGCTTTATGTCTTTCATATATAAGGACTTACGAAAATCTATGCCAATTTGTATTTCGCTAAAAAGTACTGTACATATTCTTAAATGTCAATTTTTTTCTTTGATTTAACCTATTAAAGTGCTAACATTTTCATTTTGAAAGAGAGCCCGTTATTTATGGGCGATTTTTTTATAAACGTTTTTGTTACTTACTTGAATAATATAGAGAGATATCAAGATAGCTAAAATGCCAGAAAATAATAATAGACTCAGCAATGGCGGCCACCTCGATTTTGAGGAAAAAGTAGCTGACCTTGATAGCCAGATGAATGAACTACGCAAGCTCGGTTCGATCAAAGGCATTGATTATTCAGCCGAAATTCGTCGGCTCCAGCGTAAGCAGGTTACCGAACTGAAGCGAATCTACTTAAATCTGACCGCATGGCAAACCGTTCAGGTGGCACGTCATCCGAACAGACCCCTCCTTTCTGATTATCTTAGCCTGATGGTAAAGGATTTTCGCGAATTGCACGGTGACAGATGCTTCGGCGACGACCGGGCGATTGTAACCGGTCTTGGTCATATTGGAAGAGAAAGGGTATTGATTGTCGGCCAAAATAAAGGAAAAACCACAAAGCAAAAGATTGCCTGTAATTTCGGAAGCCCGAATCCCGAGGGATATCGCAAGGCAATGGCCAAAATGAAATTTGCTGAAAAGTTCGGTATTCCTATCGTTACCCTCATTGACACGCCGGGTGCATATCCAGGCATTGGTGCTGAAGAACGCGGCCAGGCTCAGGCAATAGCCGTTAATCTTCATCAGATGTCACGTTTGAAGGTACCCGTAATATGTATTGTCATTGGGGAAGGCGGCTCAGGCGGTGCTCTTGGAATAGGTGTAGGGGACAGGCTGGCAATGCTTGAATTCGCATATTACTCGGTAATATCACCGGAAGGTTGTGCCGCAATCTTGTGGCGCGATGGCTCGCAGGCGCCAAAAGCTGCCGAGTCGCTTAAATTAACGAGTAAAGATTTGTATAAGCTCGGGCTGGTTGACTCGGTGATTTCTGAGCCTCTTGGTGGCGCACATCGTAATCTTCATGATACCGTTTATAATGTCGAGAGATATATTGTAAAGACATTGAGGGATCTCAAACGCACAAAGCTCGATAATTTGCTTGATAACAGATATAAAAAATTGCGATCTATAGGCATCAGTCCTGCAGAGAAGTTACGTCGCAAAACCCAGGCAGGCAGAGAAAGAGTGAAAGAAGCATTGGAAGGCATTCCAACCAAACGAAAGAGAATCCCTGCCAAAGTCTGATATCGTTGTACATTCATTAGTACAATTTTTTCGCAACTTTATTTTTCAAATGGAAGCTTCGGTATTTATGTGCTTCTGGAAGGAGAGAAATTATGGTGAATGAGCAAAATGGTTCGAAAGGAGAACAACCTTCCTGCATATCAAAGAAACAAAAAAACTTATTGACTCGGAGAAATTTCATCGCGGCCGCAGCGGGTATTGGAGCGATGAGCGTTGCTGCAACTGGTGCACGGAAAAAAGAAGATAAATCGAAGATGCCGGTATGGACAGGAGATATAAAAAGCTCCGTAAAGAAGACTCCCCGCATACCAGTGACCTCAAAGCATAATGGCCTTAATATGATTGTAATCATCGCTGATACCTGGCGGGCCGACCATCTCGGTTGTTATGACAGTACCCGAATCAAAACACCTTATCTTGACAAGCTGGCCGAAGAAAGTGTTTTATTTACAGATGTCACTGCCGAAGGACTGCCTACCATTCCTTGCAGAAGGGTCTATCACACAGGAAAGAGCGTACTTCCGGAAGCGAAGTGGCAGCCCCTTGCCGACAGCGATATTACTTTTGCGGAAGTTTTGCAAAAGCATCGTGTAACAACAGGTTTTATTGTTGATACATATCATCATTTCAAAGCGAATTACAATTTTCACCGCGGATTTGATTCATGGAACTGGGTTCGCGGACAGGAGACTGACAGATGGAAAAGCGGCCCTAAGGATAAATTTGATCCTAAAAAGCATATGCCCGCACATTTATGGAACCAGCGCTATGACGCAAATATGCGTCAGTACATGATGAATACACAGGATCGAAAAAGCCAGGAAGATTATTTCTGTGCCCGGTCCTGCAGGGCGGCTATGGATTGGCTCGAACAAAATGCCGGTGGTAATCCTTTTATGCTCTGGATTGATATGTTTGATCCTCATGAACCGTGGGATGCACCTTTGAAATTTCAGAAAATGTATCGAAATAAGTATCCTTATGAAAGATATTTATTTGGGTACGGAGTCAGAAACGCTGATATTCGCCCAGATGATTTACCTGTTATCAGGGACCTATATGCGGCCGAAGTTACATTTAGTGATTATTGTATCGGTCGCCTTTTGAAAAGAGTCGAACGATTGGGATTGATGGATAATACAATCATCGTGTTTTCGACCGATCACGGCACGCATCTTGGTGAAGAAGGCTGCGTACAAAAAACCCCGGCTCTTCTTAATGCTTGTGTTACTCGTATTCCATTAATTATAAAACACCCGGATAAGAGATTTGCCGGAAAGCGTGTTGACGCAATTGTAAGCGCTGTAGATTTTATGCCCACGTTTCTTCCTCTGCTCGGAGTTAGTGATTATAAAAATGTGGACGGGCAAAATATGTGGCCGCTGGTAGAAGGGAAAATTCCCTCGATTCATGATAACGTTTACACTGTTTTTAATAAATTTGGGGCGATTCACAATCTGAATTGGCACTATTTTCAGAACGTCACGGGTAAAAACCTTGGCAAGGGACCCTGCCTTTATCACCTGAAAAGCGATCCGGAGCAGACAAATAATGTTATCAGGCAGTTTCCGAAAGTTGCAAAAGACTTAAGATATAAATTGCAGAATCATCTTAAAATTAAGATACCCCCTTTGAAGTTATAATTGAAGTCTGTGGAGCACCATATAGAAATCGAATAGGTTGATTTGAGTTACTGTCACTACTTTTGATAGTAAAAAGGCTGGGTGCGGTTTATTTGTATATAAAATAGGTTCTTACGGGAAATAGGTAGGTGTAATTATCGTTTCGGTCGAACGGGAAAAATCGTTCGGGTCCACAGAGGCACAAATTTCACCCCAGCAGCCCAAATTTGAGCCTCTGCCCGAACGATTGCTCTTTCCAAACCCCCCACAGAGACCTGATCTGCCAGGTTCACCAACTCATTATTCGGAAGAACCAAAAAATAAAGGGCGGGCCTCCTTGCTCACCCTTTTCATTTAAAGATTTACAAGGTCGATTGAAATAACCAAGGTAAAATATCTCCACAAATTAACCTTTGTAAATGCAATATGTCAGAATTTGCCTTACATTGGCCCTAATATAAAAAATCTACTCGCTATATATTCTTTACTGTACATTAGCAGTTTTTATTTTGCTTGGATCCCTGCCTTCTTCGATGGCTTTTATTTTTTTAACTCTTCTTTCATGTCTTCCACCGCTGAATTCAGTATTAAGCCAGACCTCCACCATTTTACGCAATAATACTTCCCCGATCTGGTCTCCTGACAGGCAAAGGGCATTGGCATCGTTGTGGTCACGTGAAATTTGTGCACTTAACTCATCATGGCACAATGCAGCTCTAATACCATTTATTTTGTTTGCAGTTATGCTCATTCCGATACCGGTTGCGCAAACTAAAATAGCTCTGTCGGCTTGTTTTTTTGATACCGCCATTGCTGCTAAATAAGCCGGGTCTGGGTAATCAACAGGGTTACTGTTGTTGGTACCTACATCAATGCATTCATGGCCCAGTTCGGCGGCTATGGCTTTGATTTGTTGTTTCGCCTCGAAACCTCGATGATCGCTTCCAACTGCTATTTTCATATTACGAACTCACTAATCCTTTCCTTCACGGCTGCTTCTATAATGTCAGCACAATTATTGTATAATTCCTGTGGGCGACCTATTGGATCGGCAATTTCTTTATCTCCTGCTAATAAAAAACACTTATCCGCAGCCTCATCACTGAGAGCAATAATTCTATCCCGATGTATTGGCTCCATTGCAAATATAAAGTCACTCTCTTCGATAAGCTCTTTGGACAATCCTTTGTTCCTGTGAGCTGTTAAATCTATTCCTTTGGATGCACAAGCTACTAACGCTCCGGCGCTTACTGGAAAACCACTCGTATCCATAACTCCGCCGGAACTTGCTTTATAACCTACTTGTTCCAGTTGGTCAACCTTGCATTGCAGTTTTTCTGCCAAATATTTTCGAAATATTCCCTCAGCCATCGGACTTCGACATGTGTTACCGGTGCAAACGAATAAAAATTTCACTGTTGACATGGCATCTAACTGAG
>CAZWME010000041.1:0-14807 GCA_964634515.1 uncultured Pirellulales bacterium
TGCTATTGATGCACTCGAACGGTTTGCTGATAACAGCCCTGAAAAACCGACTGAGAAAAAATTTCAATTGGCTCGAAATGCAGTCACACTTACAATTGAAACAAGCCGTTGCATGCTGAATCTTAATCCTACCGATCCCCAAAAAGCAAAAAAAGTTCTTGATCTCATTAAGAATATGCAAAATATCCAGAACGAGGTGCATCAATCTGAGGATCAGTGGCTGGCCCAGTGTATAAAAGCTAACCTTCTGGCAGGAAACATTAATCCCGCTATCGGGCTTATAGAAACATTGCTCGGAAAAGTTACTACTGCCAATCTACTGATAGATATATCGAAACCTCTTGAACAGATATCCGAACAATTAACTAAAAGAGAAAGAAGTGCTGATGCTGAAAGCATCGATAAAAAACTAATCAAGGTATATATTACTCTTTTCGACAATTATATCAGCAAGAGCAAAGATAAGCAGATGCGTGCAAACGAACCATCTGTCCGCATTCTACTGGCAAACTGCTATTTAAGACTCCGTGAATACAACAAAGCAATCGAACACTACGAATGGTATATGGACAATGTGCCCAAAGGAAAATCACCAGATAAAATTCGCTCTTTGGCAATAGCTTATGAGCAGACTAAAAGTTATGATCAGGCTCTGCAGCAATGGAGAAAGCTGTACGGTAGTCTGAGCAATAAACGGACAAATGATAATAAGATGACAAATGAATGGATCGAAGCCGGCTATCATTTAATCTGGTGTCATATTAAGATCGGTAACCATGATCATGGATGCAAAGTTTTGAAACATTTTGAATTAATTTGCTCTCAGTCGGAACTTGGAGAATGGAACCGCAAGTTCGAAACCCTCAAGAAGGAGCTTTTAGTAACAAACGTCCGTACTGATCCATAATTATACGTGAAATTCTATGATAGAGTGGAACATTTTCTACAAAATACTGGGTATACCGGAAGATATAACAGAACCAACGTATTATGATCTACTTGGTTTGCATCCTAAGACCTGTAGTGTTGAACTTGTGGACCGCATGCTCCATAAGAAGAGGAACCGACTAAGGCAAAATATCCCCGGCCCACAGTTCATTCCTTTCGTATTAAAATTCGAGAAAGAAAAGCTGGAACGAGCGGCAAAAGTGCTCCGCGATCCCCAGATTCGAAAAAAATATAATAAGTATCTGCGGCAGAAACTATACAAAAGAAGGCATGAAAAGCATAAAACAGACGCAAAGCGGCGTTTGTTGAAACAAGCTCGTCATGCCGTCAATTCTCTACTGAATCCTGATAAAACTCTCGATGATTCCAAGCGCCCATTACTGATAACCAAGCTGAAAGATCTGGGTATCAAAGAAAGCAGGATTAATTCGCTTCTTGCAAAAATCCCCATCTCGGCAGCGGTTGTCACAAGGCCCGGCGATGAAGCTATGGAATATTTTATTGCTGCCGTTGATCTTGCCATCGGTGAAAATTTGCTAACTCCGGATGCAGAAAAAAAGATCATGGAACTCGCCAGGAAGCTTAACATCGACAAAGCCCAGGCAGTCGATAAGATCGATCAAACACTCAAAGAGAGGAACGCTCAACGCGGTGCAAGCGACGCGTCTCTGTTGAAAAACGACTTCGAGAACCGTGTCCTTACTATGGTCCCTAATGGATTGGCCACTGAGGAACAGTACAGACTGTTGCTTGCTTTGGCCAGGGCGGACAATGTACCTGAAACAATCGCAAGAGAGGTGTTGGATAGATGTCTAAAAATTGTTACCACAACAGAACCAACTAATGAAGAGAATTACTTTGACCTTACTGGTTATACCTACGAAGATGAATCGGTCGGCATTCTCGTCACTGAGGAAGAACATGAAAATAAGTCGGTCGGCGTTCTGGTCACTGAGCAAGAATCGGACGAGACCAAATCTTTCCTTACAGCGGCCGGGAAGAATTTGCTCCGACGAAATCTCTTGCCCATTGCTCTTATAACCATTGCCGTTGGTATATTAGGTGTTTCTGCCTATCTATTTATAACGGGCTCTGGAAGAGACTCATCCCGGCACAAATCTTCGGAGCAGGAAATAGTTTTGAGCAATGCGTCAGCCCCTCTCAGTAAAGATTCCCCCACTCCCGTTCGGAATACGGAAACGGGACACCAAAGAGACAACCCCAAAGAATATAAGCCGATAAGCAATCTGCAGTCCAGAAGCCGGCCTCCAGGAAACCTCAACCCAAATGTAGAATCTCTAAATCAAACACGCTCTGAACAAAGTCAGCGAATTCAACGTCAACTGAATATAACAACAGCAGACATCCGAAATAATTATTCGCCAAACACCAGGAAGAATGAGCTACTCTCAGATCCGGCGATAATGAAGGAACTGCTTGCAGACCTGGCACTGACAATGCGTTTATGCTATCACCGCGCCTCGTATTTCTCTTCGGGACACACTGTTTCTTACACTGAACTTAGCAGACTAAGCAAACTATTACAGATGAGTAAGCCAATGGACCGTGTTAATGCTTTAGCCGGACAAGTTGATGATCCTAAACCAATGCCCTCGGTCGATCTATCGACAAATATCGATACGTCCAATGTAAAAGGACACAAAACAGCTGATGATATTCTGGCGAATTTAAATAAGAGAATTAAGAAACGCCTAAATCCCAAAAGTATGGTAATTATATACCGTGAACTCTATGAGCTTTCAAAAATGTCCGATCCCGATATTCCACAACGCCTCCGAAAAATGATGCCTGGAAGTAATCCACGAGCTATGATCGCTATAGCACGAACAATTGATAAACTTTCTGGTGGCACCTCTGCCCATTCTGCAATAGCACAATTCGGACGATCGTCATCTTCCCGTTCAAGGAGAAGTATTCCATTGCCATCAAAAACGCCTGTCATTGAGGAGCCTGCATGGGTACCTGATCCAACAATTATCAAACTCCTTGCTGTAACAGCTAAATATGTGGAACTCACCGCAACACAGTTGAACAATCGTCAAGACACTACCAGAGCCTCTGCAACAGAATACAGGCGGCATAGAGAGATATCTTGCTCTCCATCTGAAGTAGGGAAGGACATAATCAATGAACTTGATAATATTATCGAACAACTCATTTTTTTTGCAGCAGGTCATCCAGACAAGCTATACGATGATAAGGCAGCGATAATAGCCAAACAATCGATTGATCATAAGCTTGCATGTAAGACGGTGTTCCAGAAAGCGGCTGTAAACTTCAAGACTATAGGCGAGATACTTGCTATGTTTATAGAACAATCAGAATCTAAAAATGAGCTTAAAAAAGAATTTGGCAAAGTTACTAAGGATTGGCAACAGATTTTGTCGAACACTGATAATGTTATACAGGAGATGCGTGAGAATTGTTATTATAATCTTCGCATCTGGGACTTACTAATTGAGCACAATGTCAACGCAGCTATCGTGTTCCAAGCAGGCGGCCGACAACCATCAAACCCTGTCGATTCATCGGCGAGTCGAGGATTTGCTGAAAAACATAATCAAGAAGAGCATAAACGGCATGAAGCTCTAAACCACTTAAGTAAAGGACTTAATGCATATGTCAACGGTCAGTTTGCAGCGGCAGTGCAGGAGTTAAGCAAAGCCCAGGAATCAAAATACGTTGTTCTTTTGGCTAACTCTATTCTGTTAATTCCGCTGGAAAAATACATTACAAAGTGCGAAAATGCTATACGGGAAATGTCTAACTGCCAGAAATGTAAGGGTACAAGATTGCAGGCATGTCGTGAGTGTTCCGGTTCCGGAATAAAACAATGGTGTCCTCAATGCAGAGGGGAAGATTTAGTTAACAGGATTTTAAAAAATGTAAGCTTTTGTAGAAATTGCCGAGGAGCAGGTTACATAAAAGAATGCGACGAATGCAACGGTGAGGGATTCGTAGAATGTGACCAGTGTATCGGAAAAGTTGATATCGGCACAGAGGAAAAAAAAGCTATTAATGAGTTTATTGCAAAAGCTTCTTATCTGTATTCCGGTGGCTTTGACTACTTCACTGCAGAAGCTTTAGAACCTTCGCCGATACTCCAGCCTTAGAAATTATGAATGAAAGAACAGCCAGAAATCAAGAGTCCGGAAAGAGAATTCAAAGTGCTGATTCCACGAGAAAGCGTTTTAATACAATCCGTAATTGGTATAAAATTTTCTTAAAATGTGTAATTTCCTGTTAAAAACATATAACGTCTAACACCTTCATAACCGGGCAAAACCAATTACCATAGTGACAATATCGAGACACAAACTTAATAATATTCTACTCAATTTAGCTTTTTTCTTTTCTTAGCTCTAAGTATTTGATAAAATAACAATATATCGGATTGAGTTTAAGTCAACTTTATTGTTATGTTGGCAAGGAGGTTTTTTTACGAGTTTCAGGGAGTTGTCTATAATGAGAAACCCAACCACATTCTCTGTAAGTTTCTGATATTTGAGTTTCGATGTATTAACTAAGATTATGTGTTTTTAAACCTATTGATTCAGATACAGCGAAAAACTATGAATTCAATTTATAAGTGCTTAAGTTGCGGTCAGACAGCTTCAACTGAGGAAATTCGCTCAGCGAGGAACGTGGTTAAGTGTAGTAAATGCGGGAGGGACATGTATCGGATAGATGAAACCGATGCAGCCGCATCCAGCCGGCTTGCTCCCAGGAGCGGAGCGACAATTCAAAGAAAACCTGTTATCCCTTCGAGATACGCTGCTGCTGCTCATACCGATGCAGTCGGGATCGATTATGATGAAGATGACGACAATCCGATCATCCTTCCTCATACCCCTTTTGTTGTAATTCTTGGTTTCATATTTTCCTTTATCTTCCCGATAGCGGGCATCATTATTTCGATCATTGCTCTGCGGCTGGTAAATCAAAGCCCAAAAGAAATCAGAGGCCGGGGGCTGGCTATAGCGGGGATTGTCATTGGCTGTGTGTTGATGGTTCTCTTTATAATTCTTGTTGCCGCAGCACCACCAGCATAGAGTAAAAGAATTTATTTGGTAGCGAAACATGATTGGGCGTCTCAAACCAATTTTAAATGTTCTTACTAATGAAGACCATGTCTTTTATAAGGCACATTACTGTGGGCTATGCTGGGTGACAAAGAAAGCATATGGTATTCGAGCAACACTGGGGCACAGCAGCGAAATGGTTTTTGTTTCCATTATACTTGAGGGCCTTGCAAAAAAAGCTTATCATTCGGAACGAGCCAGTTGCTGCGTTTTTCCGCTAATCCGTCGGAATATCGTAATGGGCCCGCCAGAGCATCAGCATGCGCTGGCGTCCGGTGTTCTTGCAACTTTACAATTAGACCTGAAGGATGCAAGGGAGGACAAAGAGAGACGATTGAAGCAATTCCTGTGCAAGAAGTATGCAACAATAAAATCTGATATTATTCCAGAATCAGCGCAGAAAGCTTCTTTTGTCCGGGAAGCTCTTAGGCAATTACCGAAGGATCACGTTGGAGAACTTGTAGCTGGTGTTGTTGGTAGTGTGTTCGCTCTTGCCGGATATGACGACTGCATTGTCGAAAGTGGATGTCAGATTGGGTATGCGCTGGGCCGTTTGATGAATCTTTCGGACGCCGTGGAAGACTATTCCAGTGACTTGGTTGCGGGATGTCCTAATATATTGGCTCCTATTGAAGGCATCTCCGATGTATGCCTGGTAGAGGACGAGTTGCATGGCATACTTGATGAAATAAACGACCTTTTGAACAGACTTCCTCTCAGTCGTAATATTCAAGTGCTCAATTTGTTGATAAATGTGCATGCCCGTGCCCGTGCTAATATGTTAATAAAAAACTTTCTCAAGAAACTCAAAACGTATGAATCCTTACAGACCGATATGAATAAAACTTTATGGCCGGCATGAGTTTCGCGGCTTACTTGAGAAGGCGACCTCTGCTTAAAAATTAAATCGGAAGTACAAAAGAATCTTTATGAAGAGATGTTACTTTGTTCGGCGGCAAGAGCCCTGGCGTGGAATATATTGATTCGAATATGGCAATAAACATTATACGACATTATGAGGTAGCTATAAAAAGTCACACGAAGTGAATGTATCGTGATCCCTAATGGTAACTTGGGCATTACTTTTATAAATTGAAGGGACCGCTTGTGACAACCAATCTGTTATACGTAGATAATTGCGAGGATTGATCGATGCCAATTTAGGAAGGGGGAGTAAATAATCTGTCTTTGTAAGACCCTGTTATGAAAAAAGGTGAAAAGTACGATGACTATCAGATTTAAATGTCACTCATGTGGAGCGAGTTATAAGGTTCCAAATGAGAAGGCTGGTCGTAAAGCAAAATGCGTGAAATGTGCAGCTATCATAATCGTTCCATCCCCTGTGTCTGACGTGCAGCCTATTCCCGTAACACCATCTTTGGGCTCGATAGAGACCAAAGATTCTCAGTTGCAGAGAGACACTGCCCCAAATGATATACCGCAAGCAGAAATTCTACCTGTTAAAAGAGCAGATCTAACTGCAATTACCCCTCCCCGTGAATTAACTGCAATCAAGCTTATGGTCGATCAAGGAAATCACCTAAAGGCTGTTCAGGCTTTGAAGAGAGTTGAGGCAAGCTTGGGAAATCACCCAGGCTACCACTATGTTAGGGGATTAGCGTATTTAGGCCTGGGCAACTACCAGCAAGCACTTGACGGTCTAATCCTCGCGATAAACAGCGGTGTTAGCAATCCGGAGGTCTTTGCCGCAAAGGGACAAGCGGAAGTCGAACTCTCAAAATACGTAGCTGCGGTCGAATCCTTAGACACTGCACTGGAACTTGCTGGAATAGATGTTCCTGATTATATGGCTCTTCTTGCAAAAGCATATGACGGTGCCAAAATGCCTCGGGATGCAATGTCCACTTGGTCTGCTTTAGCGGTAATCAGCCCAAACCATCCGGCATTGATCGAACGGAAACGACAGAAAAAGGAGATTCATGCCCGGCGGAATAGCAAGCAGACAGAGCAGGCGATGCTTCAAATGCAGAAAGAACAAAGAGCGTCTGATACGGCATGTTGGATTTGTATCATTTTACGATGCTTCTTGGAGTGCTTATAAATATGGACATAGAGCAAGTCCAGCACATGGTGAAGATGTACGGGCCTTTTGCTGTAGGTTTGGGTTCAATGCTGGACAACACAGGAGTTCCTATATTCTTTGTAGTTGGAATGGGAACGGCTCATGCTATCGGAATTTCATCTGAATTGCTGCTCATATCTGCGGTACTCGGTTCGATCGTCGGGGACTTGGGCACATATGTGATAGGACGCTACTTCTTGACCAGGGACAGGATACTTCTCAGTAGTTTCGGTAATTATATCAGGCCACTTCTTGAAATTGGTGATAAGACAATGCACCGATGGGGAGGCCTCTGTACCTTGATTTTTGGGCGCTTCATACCTTATGTCGGGAAAGTAACTCCCTTGTTGGCAGGAAGTTATCAGATGAATTGGCTCAGGACCGTATTATCTGTTTGCATCGGAAGTATTCTGCTAATGGGCTTATTCCACATGTATGCAGAAAACGTATTCGAAGTTATTTCAGGTAATATTACACTCATTCGGGCCATCTCAATTTCAATCGGAACGGCTGCTTTGTTGATACTCTATTGTGTTAATAGGGCTCTGAAAAAAAGGGCTAATATTAATTCTGCATGAAGTACTTGTAAAGTAGCAGGCGAAAGGAGATTTGCTTTTAAGGTTTTATTATGACTATGAAAGTAAAATGTCCTCAATGTTATAAATGGTATAAAGTCCCGGACAAGTATAGTGGATCAAAACTATTCTGTCCGTCTTGCGGAGTGAAGATGGATATAATCAATGTTCAAGCTGTTGGTAAGGTGCAGTCTGCTATACAGCCGGGATCCTGCCATGTCCGGACATGTTCTCAGTGTAATAAAACGTTTCAAATACCCCCTGAAACAAATTGGCAGCGGATTGCATGTCCTCACTGCAAGACGGAAGTACTGTCGGATTCCCCGACAAACACAGCTAAAGATTCTTCGGATGAGAATTGGCTCATAATAAACAAGAACAATTCAACCCAGTCGAAATTCTCAAGCGACATAAATGTGACGACCACTAAAGCCCAGGTAGCGGGAAAGGCTCAGTTGTCCCGTTATCGACCAGTTCCATCGGAGAACGCCACTGTAAAAGCTGACTGCGTTATTCACGAACCGTTCTGCGAGGAAGACAACGAGCTCGCTGGTGAACTTGCCCAAAAGCTTAAAGGTTTTTTTGATAAAGAAGAATGTTTTAGGTCAACGGTGATCCAAGCTGAGCAGCAAGCCTGGGGCAGACTGGTCACTATAGATGAAGGTTTCATCAGCTTTGATCAAATGAAGGCCAAGTTTCTCCAGCAGGGACTTAGTTCGATGTCTTTTAAGGCGTCTATGTTTCTCAGAGACAAGAATCCAAAGCCTATTTCTGTCAACCTTTCACAAAAGGGTACAAACCTGAAAACCATGAGGGCAAACAATCTTAATTCTATCTCGCAGAAGGTGGTAAAGACAACTATCCGGGAATTGGGATTTTATAAGCATTTACACAAAGATGTATCTAACATGGCAACTGCGACATGTGTTGTGGGATTCTTCTCGGCAATACCTTATTCCAGCTTCTTAATATATCCTATTGCCATCATATTAGCCATATTGACATTGGTTTATAATAAAGGACGTGAGAATAAAATCGGTTTAATTCGTGTCGCTATTGGTCTTGTTGTCGGTGGTGTCTTAACGGTGATATCGCTTGTACACCTTGTAAACGGCACTGGTCCGTTCAAAGGTTTCTAAGTGTTTGCATAAAGGTTCTTGGCATGGGAATGATTACAGTAGAGGTATGGGATGCAACGGGAAGTCGTCAGCAGTTAGTAGAGCTTCCTGATGATAGGGCAGTAAATAGGATACTTGTGGTTTTAATAGAGCGTATGGGCATGCCCCGCAAAGGGGCCGATGGCCAGTTTATCAGCTACAAGTTCCATCATCGGCCTTCGGGTCGGCAGCTCTTAGACGACCAAACTCTTAGTCAGGCTGGTGTTCAAAACGGAGATGTTTTGCGTTTACAGCCGGAGATCACGGCAGGTAGGAATCAGGTTTGTGGATGATTCAAAGAAATCAATTAAGCTCGAAGATGGCCGATTCAGCCGACATGAACTGATCGATTGGTGGGATCAAAGCGTTCTGAAAAATGCTAATGTCTTAGTCATCGGTGCCGGAGCGTTAGGCAACGAAATCCTCAAAAATTTAGCCTTACTTGGAGTGGGAAAAATTTTTGTTGTCGATTTCGATATTATCGAACAGTCGAATCTTTCGCGTACCGCACTGTTCCGTGAAGGGGATCTTGGGCTCAGTAAGGTAGAAGTGGCAGCGAGACGTGTGAGAGAAATATACCCAGATGTGAGGATAAAAGGTTTCCATGGTAATGTTGTTTATGATTTGGGGCTTGGGATTTTTCAGTGGGCCGATATCGTGATAAGCGGAGTAGACAACCGAGAAGCGCGATTAGAAATCAGCCGAAACTGTTGGAAGACCACAACGCCTTTGATCGACGGAGGGATTGAGGGACTTGATGGTCAAGTGCGCGTATTCGATCCGCCGGATGGACCATGTTATGAATGTACGATGAGCGAACTTGATTGGAAGCTATTAAAAGAACGCAGGTCGTGCGCTTTTCTTATGCGAACTGATTTGGAAGCGGGGCATGTACCGACAACAGCGGTGGTGTCGTCGATTATCGCTGCTATCCAGTGCCAGGAAGCTGCCAAGTGGCTACACGGTTCCTGTGAAATCAGCGGAAAAGGTATTGTCTACAAGGGTATGACCAATGAAATGTACACGGTGGAATACCAACAGAAAGAGGACTGCTTTGGTCATCAAAGCCTTGGGGATGTAGTATCTCTTGGAGTAGGTGTAGCCGAGATATGCCTGCGAGATCTATTGGAAACAGCCAGGGCCGAGCTTGGCGCTGAAACGGTTATAGAGTTGAATCACGATGTGTTGAGTAAACTACAATGCGATAACTGTAACACTTCTGAAGAGAAGCTTATGCCGATTGGACATGTGACAGAAGACGAAGCAAAATGCCCTTTATGCCGGACCATCCGTATTCCGAATTTCCTGCAGATACTTGATCAGAAATGTGGTCTTTTAGACAGGACATTAGCATCGATCGGAGTCCCCCCATTTGATATTCTTATGGCAACGAACGAAACGAAGCAGGTGCATCTTTTCTTTGATGGTGATGCAGAAAACGTGTTAGGAGAGATTTACGATGACAACTGAAGATGATAAAGCGAGTAACTTGTCAGATCCGGACATATGGCGAATGGATACTGAGAAGTTGAAAGTAAAACCATTTCCGGGACGAGAGACGGAATATCGGGTCATTCTCGACAAGAAGGCATATGACGAAATCCACGCTCATGGTCAAAGCGATTTAGACGTCGAGGTATGTGGTGTTCTGATGGGGCAAATTTACAGAGATGAAATAGGGCCGTATCTGTTAATTACCGATGCAATCAGAGGCAGGCAAGCACGGCAGAAAGCAGGTCAGGTTACTTTCACTCACTCGACTTGGGAGTATATACATAAGGAAACGGATAAACAAAGGTACGCTGATAAGCGAATTGTGGGCTGGTATCACATGCATCCCGGTCTGGGGGTGTTTCTCTCGGAAGTCGATCTTTTCGCACATCGGAGTTTCTTTAATGCAGCCTGGCAGGTAGCTATAGTAATCGACCAGAAGGTAAAAAAGACGGGAATTTTCTTCTGGCAGCATGGACAGATTGTTCGCTTGAAACGCTATTGGATTGGTGATGAACCCTGCTGGGATATATCTGAACATATTACGACATCAACATCTTCTCGGCAGGCAAATGAGAAAAGAAAACATGTTTTTTATCATTCTGGATCTAAGAGCAATAACAAAGATGCATACCAATCTGACTCTCTCCTGCTCAGGTTATTGACGGCAGGCGTTCTGATTATTCTTGCCTGCACTTTAGCCTACCAAACCACAGTTATACAGCGTGAGCAGCGGCGTCTGAAATCACAAGTCGAGACGTTAGTGGAGCAGATATCAAACAGGAGGTATGAGAATGCCAGGCTACTCGCCGGCCTGCTTAGAAATGTTCAGCAAAAACGTTTCAGCCAAGATGCCGAGCATGGAGCCCTAACCGAAGTAATCGAGAAGATTCTTATGTTCGATCCTGTCGGTGGCGGAATCCGCAAACAGTATTTGCATGGTTTGAACGCGAATAGTGAATCCAATATTAAAATCGAAAATTAACAAGGATAAATCACCGGTCGTTACGGACTTGCCTGGATCAAAGAAGGAAAAACAGTGAAGGAAAAGCTACGAATCACATATGATGATTTGGATAGTCCACATGTAGATGAGGTTATCGAGCATGAACGGGCTTTTAGGACAATAGCTGAATCAGGACAACGTGTCGGCCTTATCAGACGCCTGGTCTTCTCCAGTATGTTCTACTCGGCACTTGTTGGTATATTCGGGGCGTTCATTGGATGGATGCTGATTGAGCCATTTTTTGATGATGTCACTGTTGTTACTGGATCTGTTCAAAAAGTTCTTCCTAACCACGTTTTGGCTATTTGCGAAGAATGTATG
Source organism: uncultured Pirellulales bacterium (assembly GCA_964634515.1). Lineage (GTDB taxonomy): Bacteria > Planctomycetota > Phycisphaerae > Sedimentisphaerales > Anaerobacaceae > NIOZ-UU13. Next base: position 11,685 of record CAZWME010000041.1, read on the forward strand.
AATACCTTTCCTGTACAGCCTGAAAACTGTACTGACTCTTTCTGTTCTGAGTGCAATGGGAAGTTGTCGCTTGTTTCCGGCTATCCAATAAAAGGGGTCATAAAACTCAAGTCGACCGATCTTTATGTGATTCCTCAGACTACGTGGTTGGTTTCCGGAGACCAAACAACTCTCCTGAAGTCGGCAAATCAAGTTCCAGAGTCAAGTTTTGTTCGTGGAGAAGGTTTTATTCTTGATAAACGATCCTTAGTCGCCCTGAACATAGAAATTGATCCAGCAAATGTTGAATCACATGAACCGGACCTTGCAGTATTGGAAAAACGGAACACTTTAGCAGCAATTTTTTGGTTTGCCATAACAGGCGGTATTATCGCCCTGATGATCGGAGCGGTTGAAGGCATCGTGTGCTTGAATCTACGACAGGCAATTATATGTGGAGGTATCGGAATGGGTATTGGATTTGCTGGTGGACTTCTCGGAATTATTCCGGCCGGATTAATCTACGCGGTTGCCAATTCTATGATGGCTGAATTTCTTGATGATTCTGCTTTTGCCACGATTAATGACATGCATGGTTTACCTTTGTTTATGCAAATAGTCAGTCGGTCCTTAGCATGGGGTGTGGTCGGAATGTCTTTAGCTTTGGGACAAGGTATTGTTCGGAAGTCTAAAAAGATGGTTATAAACGGCCTCCTGGGCGGATGTATTGGGGGGTTGTTGGGTGGTTTATTATTTGATCCTTTGGCAAAACTCACAGGAAACGAAGGCGCAGAACTCAGCCGATGTGTCGGTTTGATCACAGTTGGTTTCCTGGCCGGTTTATTGATCGGTCTGGTTGAGCAGTTGTCAAAAGAAGCATGGCTGTTGATGAAGACCGGACCCCTTGCTGGTAAGCAATTCATAGTATATAAGCATCAGACTATGATCGGCAGTTCGCCCCATTGTGACATCTATCTGTTCAAGGATAGGTTGGTCGGCGAGGAGCACGCTCGACTTGTCAGGATCGGACGGACCTATGAACTTGAAGGCCGGCATGAATCCGGACATACATTAGTAAACGGAATAGAAATTCAAAAGCGCATACTTCGAAATGGAGATCTAATCAAGATTGGCTCAACCGAACTCGAATACCGAACGAGAGGAGATTGACATGAGTCCCGATCATGACGGTGTTTCTAACTATATTGTTCCGGTTTGCACGATTTGTCAGAACCCTATAAGGTCTGACGAAAACACAGAAAAATGTGACTCCTGTGGCGCATATTTTCACAAATTATGTTGGCAGACCAACGAAGGTTGTGGCACTTATGGTTGCAGGCTAGCCCCTAAAGGCCGAAAGCTGGCTATCTTCGAGACAGAATTCAGTGGCGCCTGGGGAGACATAAAAGCTTGTCCGAACTGTGGTGAGATCCTTGATGCATTCGTTTTGAAGTGCAAGTACTGTAAAGTAGTCTTTGATACCCGCATGCCGATGAGTATTGAGGAGTATATCGCTCAAAAGAATCGTCACAGGAGAATAAAGCTTTCAACAGGATTGGCCATCGCAGTATTCTGTGTGAGTGCAATTGGTTTTTTTGCTCCAGTTACTCTTATCATAAGCAGCTTGCTTCTGTTATGGATGAGAAGCACTTTAAAGCGTGTAGTTGGTGCTGCAGAAATACTATTTCTCGGCTCTGTTGTCCTTTCAATAGCCTATGTTATTCTCCTGTTGGCTATTTTCGCAGGACATTGGTAACTTAACTTTGAGAACTTTGAAAGGAAGTAGCTGATTATGAATCTTCGTGTTCGCCGGCTTGAGGCTGATTGGGCAGCAGTGCAGAGTGTTTTGTCTGATCACCCGAAAATACGGTTGGTTGGTAAAGCTGGAACACCACCTCAGCGATACCACCTTGAATATAACATTAAAGGTCTTGAACAAAAGGCCGATGGAAGTATTATTGTAAAAGATAAACACTTGGTAGAAATCACATTGCTACGTTCATATCCCTGCCTGCCTCCTTTTTGCCGAATGCTATCTCCTGTGTATCATCCTAACATCGCTCCTCACGCGATTTGCATTGGTGACCACTGGGCGGCTGGTGAATCGCTGGTACAGATCATCATTCAAATCGGTGAAATGATCGCATTTCAGAGGTACAACATTAAGAGTCCATTGAACGGACAGGCCGCTAAGTGGGTAGAGGAGAATATGACAAGTCTTCCTACCGATGAGTCACCCCTGCTCCTGAGCGATTATCAGGCTCCGCCTACGTCTGATCGAGCGATAGAAGAGGAAGGAAAGAAAATACAACCTCCAGCAACAAAACTTAAAGAATACACCGAACCAGTAATCGTATTCCGGTGTTCAGTTTGTAATACCAAGCTTAGCGCGAAGCAGAAATACTCTGGATTACATGTTACTTGTCCTAAATGTGGTGCAGATTCCAAGATTCCCTATAGAGTCGAAGAATCCTGAATGAGTAAAATTTAAACGACTTCAATTCTGTATTTGCCTTTTTCCTGAATTGGGATACAATTGTCACATGTGCCACTTCTTACAAGTACAAAAGCAAGCCATATATCGAAGAACATTAAGATCAGATAGACCATACGTGGCTTAGGCTTGATTCGGACCTTAATCGGTATTATATTCACTCGACTTTTTGTGATTCGGTGTTCACAGGACTTGTTGGGCTTACCACACTACGCTTACCTATAGAACTAAGCCGTTTCCTGCCATCCAGGCTACGGGGTCTCTGGCTTCTGCCCCGGAAAGGCTAACTCCTTCTGCACTCGTGCGGGATGCGTTGTGCTCCTGGTTGGCTGGTCTGACAATCAAATCTATTTTTAGTGAAGGTTGTTTTGGATTGATAGATCCGGTATTATATTTAACCTGGTGTTTGATGACGATAAATGGAAAGGAGATGAAATGAAACATTCACAATCAACAAATATACCGGAGATATCCAGGCGGAACTTCCTAAAGGCAGCAGGCGGTACTGCAGCAGGGATGTCATTAAGTTCTAAGCAATTACTTGGCGCTACTGCATCTACGCAAAGTACAACCCAGCAAAAGAGGCCAGCTAAGGTGCGAGGAGCTTTCGTATATCCACCAACTGATTCTCTGAGGAAGGCTGGTTATTA
>CAZWME010000042.1:0-14670 GCA_964634515.1 uncultured Pirellulales bacterium
CAAAGCCAATTTAAGCCAATTAAAGCCAATCCTAAGCCAATCCAAAGCCAATTTGTCGAAAGGGGAAAATTGATGCAAAATCTTAATATAGAAGGGCTTATGAAATAAACGCGGCTATGGGCTATAAAAAACAAACCCAATCAAACCCAATTTTTATACCATTTACGAAAGCTTTTGTTTGGTACAAAGAGCGAAACTTTGGTAAAATAAAAGTGAAACCGATAAATTGTTTTTGTAAGAGTGTGATGTTAAGAATTTTCCGGAAATTCATTTCTTAGGAGGTACTGCAATGAAGAAGTCATTAATTTGTGTAACAGTGGGATTTGTTGTGGCGTTGTGTCTGCCCCTCTCGCCTGCCGCAGCCGGGCAACATGACATATATGTACCCGATGCGGGCTTTGAAGACCACGTACTAACTGATGAGGCTGATTGGTTCTATATTGCTGACGACACTATTACCGCCTGGAAAAGTGTTGCAGGCACCGGTGGCGCCTGGATTGGGTGGAATTATTACGGTGTTTGGCTGGCCTACAATGGCAACAACAAAGTGTACGGGTACTACGAAACCGAAAATGATTATATTTACCAGATTCTCGATGAGACATTTATCGAAGGCAAAACATATACCTTAAGTGTCTGGGTAGGCTCAGGATGGAGCGGCTACCCCGACGGCTGGTGGCTTTATTTTACAGGAGAAGATTATAACGACGAGATAATTCAGGCAAGCGGTAGCGCACCAATTTTTTCATGGAAACAGGTTTCCTTGGTATATACCGCCACCGCCGCAGATCACGGCAAAAAGATCGGGATAAAACTGCAGGGGGACGCCTGGGTCACATTTGATGATGTAACGCTTTCGTATGGCCCCCCTAAAGCAAGGAACCCGGAGCCCGCTGATGGCGCTCTGGTCTTGGATACATGGGCAAACCTTTCGTGGTCGCCGGTTGATAAAGCGACCTCACACGATGTGTATTTTGGCGATAATTTTGACAATGTGAACGACGGAACAGAAGATATATTCCGGGGTAATCAGACCGCAATGCTTTTTACCGTCGGCTTCCCTGGATTTCCTTATCCCGACGGTCTTGTCCCGGGTATGACTTACTACTGGCGGATTGACGCAGTCAACGAAAATGAGCCAAACAGTCCGTGGAAAGGTGACATCTGGAGCTTCAGTGTTCCCCCCAAAACTGCATACAATCCCGACCCGGCTGATGGGGCCGAGTCTGTAGAAACGGATGCCACACTAAGCTGGACGGAAGGTTTAGGCGGGAAACTGCATACCGTGTATTTCGGTGATAACTATGACGAAGTTAACAGTGCAACAGGTGGTCTTCCTTTGGGATTTACGGACTATAATCCCGGCCCACTTAAAATGGCTAAGACCTATTTCTGGCGGATAGATGAGTTTGATGTTGTCGAAACACATAGAGGCGATATCTGGAGATTCACTACTGAGGGCGCCGTTGGCAGTTCGAATCCAGCTAATGGTGCTGTGGATGTTACCCAAACACCGATTCTAACATGGACAACAGGATTTGGTACTTCATATGAGATTTATTTTGGCACCGATCCGGATTCAATTGAGAAAAAAGCCAGTGGAAACCGCGGTTCCGAGAGCTATGATCCCGGACAGCTTGAGTGGAATACCACTTACTACTGGCGGGTTGATGAGGCCAATAGCGCCAACGCCGATAGTCCGTGGACGGGGCCTCTCTGGAATTTTACTACCGCCAACTTCCTAATCATTGACGATTTTGAGAGCTATAATGACCTTGATACCACTGATCCAGAAAGTAACAGGATATTTAATGCCTGGATAGACGGACTCGACGGTCCGTCAAACGGTTCAATTGTTGGATATGATATGGTTCCTTTTGCCGAGCAGACCATCGTTCACAGCGGCAATCAGTCAATGCCGTTTGCTTACGACAACGCTGTCGGTAAATCCGAAGCGACTCTGACGTTAACTTCCAGTCGTGACTGGACGGTTAAAAGCGTTGACACATTGACAATTTGGTTCAGGGGTGTCTCTGATAACGCTGCTGAAATTATGTATATTGTTCTCAATGACAGCGCGGTGGTCACTAATGATAATCCCAATGCAGCACAGACAAATGAATGGACTCAGTGGAATATCAACCTCCAGTCATTTGCGGATCAGGGTGTGAACCTGCCTATTGTTAGTTCGATTACTCTTGGCCTTGGCAACAGAAATAATCCTGTTGCCGGCGGTTCGGGTATGTTATACTTCGACGATATTCGTCTGCATCCACCTACACCATAATCAGGTATATATGGATTGATTAATATACCCTAAAAAGAAAATAGAAGGGATTTGTCCATGGTAAAAGTTAGCAAAAACAAAAAACAGATTGGCCGTCGTGAATTTCTCAAGGCTGCAACTGCTGCCTCTGCATTTGTAATCGTCCCCCTGCATGTGCTGGGTGGTCCGGCGCATACGCCGCCGAGCGAGAAGCTTAATATCGCCGGCATTGGTGTCGGCGGTATGGGCGGCGGCAATCTGAGACAGTGTGAAAGTGAGAATATCGTTGCGTTGTGCGATGTTGACAGCAATTATGCGGCAAAAACCATCAAGAGATATCCGAAGGCAAAGCTGCACAAAGACTACCGGGTGATGTTCGACAAACAAAAGGATTTCGACGCCGTCGTAATTGCTACGCCGGATCATACGCATGCGGTAATCACCATGGCTGCAATGGAGCTGGGAAAACACGTATATTGCCAAAAACCCTTGACGCATACCGTTTATGAAGCCCGAAAGATAACAGAGGCCGCACGTAGATATAAGGTTCAGACTCAAATGGGTAATCAGGGACACTCCTCTGAGCAGATCCGTTTGCTGAAGGAATGGCTTGCCGATGGTGCAATTGGCAATGTAACGCAGGTGTACGCCTGGACGGACAGGCCGGTTGGCGGCGATCCCTGGTCGGATTTTGCGGTAAGAGCAAGACCCAAAGATAACCCTCCGGTGCCCGAATCACTTGATTGGGATTTATGGCTGGGGCCGGTGCCGTACAGGCCGTATCATCCCGAATATCACCCGATGAAATGGAGGGCATGGCTTGATTTTGGAACTGGTGCTTTGGGCGATATGGGCTGCCATATAATCGATCCTGCGTTTTGGGCGTTGGATCTTGGCTCCCCGGAGAGCATTCGGGCCACTTCAACTCATTGGCGGAAAGAAGTCAGCTCTGAAACTTTTCCAAGGGCCTCAATTGTTCGCTACGAATTCCCCGCTCGTGGTAACAGACCTCCGGTCAAATTAACCTGGTATGATGGCAGACTCCTTCCTCCGATTTCGCACGAACTGGAAAAAGGCAGAAAAATACCCGGCAGCGGTGCTTTTATTATTGGAGATAAAGGATGTATACTGCACGGTTCACATGGTGCCGGCGGATTGCGAATCGTTCCTGAAACGAAAATGCGCGCATACAAAAGGCCTGAAAAGACAATACCGAGAGTCAGGAGCAGCCACGAAGGCGACTGGTTACGTGCGTGCAAAGAAGGCAAACCGGCAAGCTCGAGTTTTGAGTACGGTGGAGCATTGACTGAGATGGTGCTTCTGGGCATGGTCGCGATTCGAGTGAAAGATCAGAAGCTCCGATGGGATGCCGAAAACCTGAAGTTTAAGAACAACGATGCTGCCAATAAACTGCTTCACATCGGATATCGTGACGGCTGGCATCTGTAAGAAAAAGGAAAATCTTGAATAGATCAATTAATCTGAAAACTGAAAATCGACGGTTATTAAAAGGTGATCGCTTATTTTGCTGTCGGCAGCATCCAATTTCAATTGACTGAGTTCAATTTGATTTAAAAGTTCGGAATTGGTTAGGAATCCGTTTTTGGGTATAAGAGTACCGGTACTGTGGACAATGTAATCCAGCTTGCCCGGCGAAAAGGAGGCACGCGGTCCTCCACGCCATGTAACAACAGATTCACCAATCAAGTTGGGAATCAGCCAATCTTTCAAGCCATAAACCTTCTTTTCGATGATCATATCTAAAGGCTTTCTGGATCCTACCAAATTGAAATCACCGAGCATTATTATTGCCGGCTGTGTGCCAGGCGTATCATCTTTGTTATATTTTCCTTTGTAAATTTCATCGATCGTGGCAAGAATATCATTCACCTGCCGGATGCGAAGTCGGTCCTCCCTGCTATCAATATATCCCATAGCTTTCAGATGAACATTAATAATGAACAAGCGCTTTTCGGCCAGTTCAATATACGCCGCCGCATACCTGTCATTTTTTGACGGCAAAGCTTTCAGGGGATACTTCGATGCAATGACATTGCCTTGCACTTTATGGATATGCCATCGACCTTTGTTCTCCGGCGGCATCAAACGTTTCAGGATTTCGCCGTGGCCTTCGGTTTTCCATTCCTCCTGAAAACAATAGACATCACCATTGACAGAATTCAATAAACGGCCCATCGCCTCCTGGCGGTCAGAATCGCTCAAACCTTCGTAATATGTATTGAAACTCACAATTCTCACGTCCGTTCCAGGGTATCGGCTATGGGAACGGCGTTTAGGTATTTCCGAAGGTCGTGAAAATGTAAATGCAACCGGGTCGCTGAGCTTGTCGGAGCCGTCAAATTGAACGCTTATGGTATCACCACAATTGATATTGAATCCACTTAAGTCAACTTGTATTTCAAATTCATCCTGGGCATAGGTCGGTCCTACAATGTATTTCAAACGGTCCCAGGGGATTCGGTCCTTTAAGCTGTCGTTCAGAAATGCCCGCCTGCCTCTCATGTCGAGGACCAGTTCCTGATTGTTCGATAGACTGATTTTGGCTAATAAAGTTCCTTCAGCTTTCGGACCGTTCTGGAGGTTCAGGAGCTTGGTTGTGTCAAAACGAAGATAAAGAATAGAGCCCTGACTTGCGGCATAAACTTTCGTAATATCAAATGCGCCTTTGGCATCCCCCTTGGGATCGTTTGCACATATTTTGACGTCTTTCCAATCTTCAAATCCTCCATCAATTCTAATGACCGATGCCGACAGCCTGCCTATCACGACCAGCAAAAAAGTAATTGTAAATAGACAAGAGTGAATCTGTCTGCGTTGGAGCGATTTTCCGTTTAATATTTCTGAGAACACTTTTAAGCCTTTCAATCACACATTTCAAATCAACATTCCAACAATACATGCAGTCGTAAAAGCAGCTAACGTACCGCCGACCATAGAGCGCAAAGACAGTTGGGCAATATCCTCCCGGCGGGATGGGACCATAGAACCAATGCCGCCGATCTGGATTGCGACAGAGCCGAAGTTGGCGAATCCGCATAGCGCATAAGTAGCAATGGTAAACGAACGTTCACTCAACTGATCTTGCAGTTTTACAAGATCCATATAGGCGATGAACTCATTGAGCACGGTTTTTTCACCAAGTAAAGATGAGACCTTGAGCACATCCTCAGTGCGGATTCCCATGAGCCAGGCGAATGGGCAGAATATCCATCCCATGATTCTCTGGAACGTCAGCGGAGCGGACACGGTTATCTCCTCTGCACTCTCAGCACCTTGCGACAGGTAAAGTACGAAGAACTGTCCTCGCTCCAGGCCCCAATTGACCAGGGCAATAAGACACACAAAAGCCAACACCATAGCGCCGACATTAAGGGCCAGTTTCAGACCTACTGATGCGCCGTTGCAGGCCGCATCGATGACATTTCGGCCCTGGCGAGGCACCTCCACTCGAACCTGTCCCTTCGTTGGCGAAATCTCTCGTTCGGGTACCATGATCTTGGCGATTACGAGCGAGGCCGGCGCAGACATGATCGATGCGGCCAACAGATGCCCTGCATCAATACCAAGACCGACATACGCCGCCATAACACTGCCCGCAATGGTGGCCATCCCTCCTGTAAGCATGGCCATCAGTTCCGATCTCGTCATGGATTCCAGATAAGGACGAACCATTAGTGGAGCCTCGGTATGTCCGAGGAAAACATTAGCAGCGGCTGCCAGTGACTCTGAGCCCGATACGTCCATCACACGCACCATGGACCAGGCTAATACTTTGACAATCTTTTGAATTACGCCCCAATGAAACAAAATAGCTGTTAGACATGAAAAGAAAATAATCAGCGGCAATACGGAAAACGCAAAATAATGTTCTCGAAATCCATCTCCAAACAAAAAGCTCGATCCCTCGTTCCCACAGGCAATAATTCCATTTACGAATCGTTTCAGCGCATCGAAGACCATGCGCCCGGGAGCTGTCTTCAGGATCAGCAATGCAAAGACGAACTGAAACAGCATCCCCGTTACGATTAGCCGCACGTGAACGCTCTTGCGGTTTTCCGATAGCGCCCATGCCAGACCCAACATCACCCACAGTCCCAGGAAGCTAATCAGTTTGGGCGTTATTTCCTGCATCATTCACCTCTTTGCCAAACACAAATATATATTTTGAAACTAATTTTTGGATTTAAGCTGAATATCTATCATATGTCACTTGCGTTTTGTCTCCTGCGATTGAGACATCCAATATCTTGTGAACATTTATGCCTGTTTCTTCCTGGATTCTATGAATGCCCCCGTATTCTTTCTTTACCACTGCAGTGACTGCACCTTCAATATAGACATCATTATTCCGAAGCAAATTGATTAAACCTATTAAAGTTCCTCCGCTGCTTACAGTGTCTTCGATGATATAAACGGTGTCGCCACGCTGAATCCCGTATGGGTATAGATTACCTTGATAATATTCCATAGAAAAAGCGGTTCCCTGTGATTCGGGTCCTGGAAACCATTTTGCTCCGGCAATCGGCATATTCGTATATAGTGAGACCGCACCCAAAATGTGGGAGCATCTGTCAAATTCTGAGACTATTTTATCTATTTGTGCTCTTGGAATATAGTGGCCAATCTTAAAAGCTGTTTCTCTAAGGAGATCTGCCTGAGTGCAGGGGTAGTGTTCACTTAACGGAACAACCATAAACTGCACTCCTTTTCCTTCCGGACTCGTTATTGCAACTAAATCTTTTTCTTCGTATGAAGAATGCAGCAAATTCTCCGAAACATCAATTTCCGGATTGTCGCAATACTTGGTGAAACGACAGTTGGCTGTTTCCACCCTGCTTCTTCTGCCGCCAACTTCAACGGTGAGTAATGATTTAATGTTTCTCTCTGATAAGTTTGCTCTTCCGAAGCTTTTACCACCGTATGTTTTTTCAGCTAAGACGTATATTTCATCAATAGTCGCTTCTCTTGCTTCTATAAGGTTAATTAATGTTCCAAGCGTTTCGCCTCTGTCTAAAACATCATCGACTATAGTGACTTTATCGCCGGATTGCACCCCCTGAAGGACAAGATGCCCTCCCCGGTAATGTGCATTCTCGCCAAAATATGGAATAAGCTTTTCTGCCAATTCATCCGAAGTCCAGCGGGCAATTGCAATATCATTTCCATTAAGAAAAGAGAGTGCGCCTGCAATATGACCGGCACCATGTTCTTCAGCTACAACTTTTCTATCGGGTTCTATGGAGCTTGCAAGGATTGACGCACAAACTCTTAGGGTTTCGGGGTCTAATCTTGGAGTTAACTCTGATATTGTGCTAATGATTCTTTTCCTGTTATCATTAGCCGGAATAGTAGGCTGGTCGTCATATGCTCGAATAAATTTATGCATTATTCCGCCATGCTTCCGATTTAATATTATATATTAATTTCAGCGTCAATATGACTATACGACCAGGCAGAAGTCACTACAAGATAAATTGAACAGGTGATACGAACCAAAGTATTCTCATAGTAATTTGTTATTAAAAACGAGTTTTATCAAAAAGGCAATATTAAAAGGAAAAGATCGGTCGATAATCGATAGGGAGATGGAAACTACGGATCTGTAAAATCCGGAGGTGATGTGACCGGCAATTGGCGAATCGCCATAAACAGAGATATCCTTTGCCTGTACACGTCATATATATTACACTTCCTCCAGCAACAGAATTATTGGAGCAAAGTATGAAGAAAGGAATACTAATAGGCATCGCAGGCGCATCCGGTTCAGGTAAAACATTTGTTGCTAACAGCATCATTGAAAGCCTTGGATCAGATAAGGCGGTTATAATTCAGGAAGATTCATATTACATGGACCTATCTGACATATCATATGAGGAGAGGGCCGAAAGAAACTTCGACCATCCTGATGCATTTGATCACGATCTTCTTGTCAAAGATTTATTGCAACTGTTGAATGGTGAGGCTGTCTCACATCCTGTTTATGATTATAAGCTCCACATCCGCTCGAAAGAAAAAAAGACTGCCGGACCAGGCGTCTTGATTATTTTGGAGGGGATTTTGATTCTTCACAATGCGAGACTCCGAGAGCTAATGGATTATCGAGTATTTATCGACACGGCCCTGGATATCTGTTTTATTCGTCGCTTGAAACGGGACGTGGAAGAAAGAGGACGGACTGTGGATTCTGTGATCCGGCAGTACACAGAAACAGTTCGACCCATGTATCTTGAGTTTATCGAACCTTCAAAGCAATATGCAGACATCTTGATTCCTGGATATGGCAGGAATGCTGAGGCTGTTGATATTTTAACCACTAAGATTAATACTCTGCTGACTAATAGAGACCGGTAGAGACCTAATCAGGAACACACTATGGCAAAAAAGAAGAAAGTCACAAAAGCTTACGATAACCTTGAGTTCTTACATGGTCGCTCGGCTCGGCATCTGCGAGTCCTGGCGGAATTTATCGAACCCGAAGAGCGGTTAAGAAAGCACGGTATTTGTAACACAATTGTATTTTTCGGTTCATCGCAGTCTGTCGATAATCGTACTTTCAGAAAGCAAACGCCGGATAGTACGGTAGTGCCTGAAAAAGCCATTCGTGTAAGTAACGCGCATGAATCCTGTATCGAGCTTGCAAAACGCATCACTGCCTGGTCGCAGAAGATAAAGGAGCCGGCCAAGCGGTTTTATGTCTGTTCGGGCGGCGGACCCGGCATAATGGAAGCGGCCAACAAAGGCGCAAAGCTGGCGGGCGGAAAGTCTATTGGCTTTAATATTACTCTTCCTCTTGAACAGTTTCTCAATTCTTATATTTCACCGGAGCTTCGTTTTAACTTTCATTACTTCTTCATACGCAAGTTCTGGTTCCTGTACTATGCCAAAGCGCTGATTGGTTTCCCGGGCGGCTTTGGCACCATGGACGAGATTTTTGAGTTGCTTACCTTACTGCAAACCAAGAAGATTGAAAAAAAGGTCCCTGTCGTACTCTTCGATAAAATGTTCTGGAACGAAATCATTAATTTTAAAGCATTGCAGGAATACGGCACTATCAGGGCAGTTGACTTAAAACTCTTTAAGATTTTAGATAATGTCGATGAGGCCTTTGAGTATATTACGGGACAATTAACAAAGTTGTATCTCTGAACTATGCCCTAAAATGGATATCAGGTAAAAAACAGGTCTTAGCCGATGTTGTCCCTCAATGCATAAAAACGTTTCTAAAAGGCGAAAAGATTTGATGAGGTGTTTATGCAGCTTGATGTATATGCTCTTGGCAACGCTTTAGTGGATATTCAGGTGCAGGTTCAAGATTCGCTTCTTACTGAACTCGGCCTTGAAAAGGGCAGTAGGTATCTCACCGAGCGCTGCCGTCAGGAAGAGATATTGCAGAAGCTGCTCGGAGCCGACAACCTGGACAGTGCCCAGAAAGCGGGTAAACTACAGACAGCCGCAGGTGGGAGCGCGGCGAACACGATGTATGGTATTTCACAACTGGGCGGTCGGGTAGGATTTTGTGGAAAGGTTGCAAAGGACGAACTCGGCGCCCTTTACGCCGAACACATGAGGCAAAGCAGTATTGTTTTCAAAGAAAGCATCGGGCATGGGATGACGGGTACGTGTGTTGTCCTGATCTCCGATGACGCCCAGAGAACTATGCTCACCTGCCTGGGTATTTCAGGTGAAATCGATTACGAAGATATTGACGAGGAACTGCTAAAGCACAGCCGGTATATCTATATTGAAGGATATCTTTTTGAAAGCGAATGTGCTGCTCGAACCATGCTCCGGGCCGTTGCGGTTGCCAGAAATAATGGTGTGAAGGTAGCTCTGACCGCATCCGAAGCAGACTGTGTCGAACGGCACCGGGACCTGCTCGTACAGCTCATTCAGAATGATGTTGATCTCCTTTTTGCCAATGCTAACGAATCACGGGCGCTCAGCGGCACCGACAACAATGAGTCGGCTTTACAGGTGCTTTCCGGTTGGTGCGAATGTGTTGCCGTGACAGACGGAGAGCATGGTTCAATGGTTAGCTTTAACGGTGAGATTACGAAGATTACGCCGAACAGGGTATCCGCTGTGGACACTACCGGTGCCGGTGACGCGTATGCGGCCGGGCTGTTGTACGGAATCATCCGCGACCGTACGATCAGGGAAAGCGGCGTGATAGCAAGCTTTTTTTCTGCCAAAGTTGTCGGACAAATCGGGCCCCGCTACAAAGGTGACATACAACCGGATTTGAGAAAACTGCTGTAACGGACAGAAAGTTTGATTTCCGCCGATAGGAATGATTATTTTCCGCGATGGTGTTTTCCTTTGAGGCATCAATGTTACGATATATAAGCCAATGTTCATAGCTTATCTGAACAGCTTTTCGGATTTATGTCCAATCACCACCTTGAAACGTCTATTGAAAATATTTACAAATTTTATGTTTTTCACAAAGTACTGACAATAGAACATTTATGGAACAGATATTTTCGTAAAATTTAAAGACAGAGGGCCTTCTGGTAGTCGCAAAGTTGTAGGCACAAACTCACGAAAATAAGGGCTATTGGGGGAAGTGTTTTGGGCGAGGCTCGTGAGCTGTGATTGGCTGGTGGGACTGTCAAAAATTTCAGAAATGGATGGATGGTTATTGACATTTAAGTCATAAGAGGAGATATATGACTGTACAAGAACATGTTTATTAGGAGATTAAATCATGGCGGGATATTCTGAAAAGTTCTTAAGGGTAAATCTTAGTACAGGTCAGATTGACCATGAAAATCTGGATATGGAACTGGCTATGAAATTTGTAGGAGGGCGCGGGTTAGCCTCGTATTATCTGGCACAAGAAGTCGATCCTGAGGTCGAATCCTTCGATTCGGCAAATAAGATTATTTTTGCGACGGGTCCGCTTACAGGCTCTCAGGCACCGACTGGAGGGCGGTACATGGTAGTAACAAAATCGCCTCTGAGTGGTACAATCGCCAGCTCTAACTCGGGTGGTTTCTGGGGCGCAGAACTAAAATGCGCTGGGTACGATTTTATTATCGTGGAAGGCAAATCCGACAAGCCATGTTACATCTACATCAATGACAATACCGTTGAGATTAGGGATGCAAAACAATATTGGGGCAAACTGGTTTCCGAAACGACCGATCTGCTGCTTCAGGAAACAGGAAACTCCAAGGCTCGAGTTCTGGCTATCGGTCCTGCCGGAGAAAAACTTGCTTTATTGGCTTGTGTGATGAACGATAAATACCGTGCCGCCGGCAGGTCGGGCGTGGGAGCGGTTATGGGCAGCAAGAACCTGAAGGCGATTGTGGTAAGAGGCACAGGGAAACTAAAGCCTGACAGAGATGATGAAACAAAGAAGGTATTAAAAAATATCAGGCAAAAGATACGAGAAAACGATGTCACGGGCAAAGGCCTGCCAACATATGGTACGGCAGCGCTTGTGAATTTGATTAATCAGAGCGGAATTTATCCGACCAGCAATTTCCAGGAGGCATATTTTGAAACGGCTGACAAAACCTCAGGGGAAACATTAGCCGAAAAATATTTAGTCAGGAATATGGCATGTTTCCATTGCCCAATTGCCTGCGGGAGATATTCAAAGGTCGATGACGTCGAAGGAGAAGGGCCAGAGTTTGAAACTCTTTGGGCGTACGGTGCCAATTGCGGCGTTGACGATCTGCCGGCGATAATCAAGGCGAACAAATGGTGCAACGAATATGGCCTGGATACGATATCTGCCGGAGCGACGATTGCCTGTGCTATGGAAATGTATGAAAAGGGCATTATTGGTCCAGATGAAATTGATGGCCCAGCATTAAAGTTTGGCTCCGGCGAAGCAATCGTGGAATGGACACGTAAAATGGGAGCAGGTGAAGGATTTGGGGCGAAGATGGCGTTTGGGTCCTATAGATTGGCAGAAGAGTTCGGAGTACCGGAACTATCAATGTCGGTAAAGAAGCAGGAGTTACCGGCTTATGATCCGAGAGGCGTTCAGGGTCATGGCTTACAATACGCTACATCAAACCGTGGCGGTTGTCATGTCAGGGGTTATATGATTGCTCCGGAAATTGTGGGATTGCCGGAAAAGCTGGACCCCCTTTCAATCGAAGGAAAGGCTGTGTGGGTAAAAATATTCCAGGACTTAACGGCAGTAATTGACTCCCTGGGATTATGCCTTTTCACATCATTTGCTCTTGGATCAGATGACTATAAGGATATGTTTAACGCTATAGTGGGGCAAGACTGGACCAAAGAGAAACTGCTTGAAGCCGGTGACAGGATATGGAACATAGAACGGATGTTTAATCTGAAGGCAGGTATCGGTCCTGAGCAGGACACACTGCCTCGGCGACTTCTAACTGAACCAATCCCGAACGGGCCTTGCAAGGGACATGTACATCGTCTGCCCGAAATGTTGCCGGAATATTATAAAGAACGTGGTTGGAATGAACAGGGATTACCGACCGAAGCTAAGCTAACTCAGCTCGACATCGTATAAAGGAATAAAAGATATGGTCGTGGAAGTAAAGCTTTTTGCGACCTTTAGAGAAGGCCGCTTCAACGAAAAAGAATTGGAACTTCCTGAAGAAAGTTCCTTGAGCGATTTATTGAAATATCTAAATATTCCTGAAAAAGATGCCAAGGTAATAATCGTAAACGGTCTGGCGGTGTCTGTTGGGCATAAATTAAGCAATCATGACGTAATTGCTATTTTCCCCCCAATTGCCGGAGGCTGAATAACTGCACTTCTTATATCATTTTTAGAGTTCATCAAAATATCCCATAGTAAAAAATGGAAATAATTGACTGAACGGCCACCTATGAAAAACTGAAAGTCGAATACTGAAATCTCTTTTACCACGAAATAGAAAAAATAGCACTTTGCAAATACCCATCTTGACCTACTCTTTCTGATTTTGGTATTATTTCATAAAGTTCTGCTAAATTAGGTAATTGTTCGTTAATCCTTGTGGGTAAACAAGGGCCGGCTTTTTTATATGGACAAGGCCTGTTTTTTTTGAATCGAGTTTTGTTTTGACAAAGGGAGATGACTTATGAAGGCACTAAAAGGAAAGCATTTGAGCCGACGTGCGTTTTTGCGCGGCGCCACTGCTGCTACGGGTGGTTTGGTGGGTGTGTCCGCCGTTAGCACGTTAACGACTTTGGGGTGCCAGGGTCAACCCGGGATGAGCGAGCGTAAAGTAATGGGGCCGATCGGCCAGGGCGGCAGGGGCAGCTATGTTACAGAAGCACCGATGGCCGAGGGATTCACACGTTAAGGTATGCATAATGGTGAACATGTGAAAATTTACACCGTGTTTTTCGGGACCGCACCGTCTCGGGATGACACAGACCTCGAACCAATCACGAATGAAGCCATTGTGCGACGGCTTCAGGAAGAGTGTGACTGCGTGGATTTCGTTGTCAGGGACGT
Organism: uncultured Pirellulales bacterium; assembly: GCA_964634515.1. Taxonomy (GTDB): domain Bacteria; phylum Planctomycetota; class Phycisphaerae; order Sedimentisphaerales; family Anaerobacaceae; genus NIOZ-UU13. The sequence continues at coordinate 13,728 of CAZWME010000042.1, forward strand.
CACGCGAGGTACTACAATACAATCAGTGATGAATGAGATAAAGGACCTGAAGAAACTGCACTATGACGGCGTCATCATCTGTGGCTGGCCTCGGGATTATGAATTGCTGAGAAGCGGGCTGCCAACCATCAATGTGATGGTTGTGAATGACTTCATGAACATTCCATATCCACTGTACAAGACGAATCGAATCATCGACGCATTCCTGGACCCCTGGCGGTTCTCTGCTGACCCGGCTGTCTCTGAACGGATGTTTCAGGACCTGGTAGATAAAGTCAAGTTGATCAAAGCGCTCAAACGCATGAAACACGAGCGCATCCTTACGGTCACCGATTCGACATACGTCAACGTCACATATGGCGATGTTCTAAGGAATATGCCGCCGGACTACAATGAACAAATCCTCGGGGTGATCGAGGAAACGTTTGGCGTGAAGGTGACGAAAATCGGCACGAAGGAAGTTGCCGATGACCAGGACGTTCAGAACCTCTGGCGCAATGAGAGTCCCCAAGCCAACGCTATCGCCCGGCGATGGATTCGCAATGCGAAGAAAATGATGAATACAATCGAGTCCGAAGTTGTCCGATCAGCCAGGGTTTATCTGGCAATGAAAATCCTGATGGAAAAATACGGTGCTGCGGCCATGGCATTCCACATCCGGTCGCTCGTTGAAAATCCGCGTCGCGAAGACTATGTGACGCCGGCTTTGGCTACGTCAGAATTCCAACTAAATAACGTTGTTGCCAAGTGCCAGTCCCATTTGAACATTTTGCTCTACGAAATGCTGCTGCAATATGCATATCGGAACTACGGTGCCCATGCTCACGCGGTCTGCGCTATATGGAGACCATTTTTACAGCATGATGTGACGAACCAAGGTTGTGGCGTCAGTGTCTGATGCCAGGAATATCCAGCGTTACGTTTACCCCGACAAGTATGGCGT
>CAZWME010000043.1:0-14266 GCA_964634515.1 uncultured Pirellulales bacterium
CTTTCTGCGGAGTACCTGTCCTTGACTGGCTTAAGCTTGCCGGGGCTGAGCCGGAAGACCTCTGGATATTGATATACCAATCGAACAACGCAGCTTGTGGAATGCCAGGATTTTCCCTGCCGTTAGTAAGCACAGCCGGTATCGTGAGTGGTTGTGGTTGTTCAATCCTGCCGAGGCCAATCCGGAGGACTTTCGCACCTGGCGGGCAACTGATCGCTACAGCTCGACCGAAATCGCTGCATTAACCGACCAGGAAACGTTTTACCAAAGACGAAGCCTGATTCGCGCAGGTGAGATTAAAAAATCATTGCGAAAAATGTTCAGGCAAGACAGTGGATTCTCCGCGGGCGAATTAACTCATATCCTAAAGAATACCGCCGAACAATCCGTATGGATTGCCGACATGCTTGCCGAAGCAAGATGGCGTTATAACAGTGATAGTGGAAACCGCCTGGACTCAATGGTTTTTCCCAGAGTCATTCATACAATTGGCTCAGTTTTGCCAGAGCTTGGTGATGGAGATATGCCGGCGGAAAAAGTCTTTCCGGGATTGCGTGATAAGCTAAATGGCCCGGAGCACGACTGGCTTGCTTCGGCAGGTCTGGAGCTGGATTCATCGGTAACACTAAAAGAGTGGGCGCAGCAGGCACGCAGTCTGGCTTTCGAATCATTAGGCAAGGTGATAATTTCGAGCGGCAGTGACAATACCCTCAAGCCGCGTAATGCTCTGCGAAGTGATGAAATTGTATGGGGACGTGCTCCAGCAAGGTTCGATACCGGCGGCGGCTGGACCGACACACCACCTTATTCACTCGAACACGGCGGTTGTGTGATAGATACCGCTGTAAATCTAAACAGTCAACCGCCCATCCAGGCTTATATGAGGGTGATTGACGAGCCTATTGTCCGCATCAGCTCTATTGATTTAGGTACCCGGATCGAAATTACCCTGCTCGATGAGCTGTTAGATTATCGTAAGGCAACCAGCGAATATGCTTTAGCCAAGGCGGCACTGGCGTTATCGGGATTTTCACCTGAGGCCGGCGACTGGGCGAAGAGTACAACCCTAAGGCAAATGTTAGAGGAATTCGGCGGAGGTATCGAACTAACCACATTAGCAGCAATTCCCAAAGGCAGCGGCCTGGGGACATCGAGTATAATGGGGGCGGTTATCCTTGCAGTGATTCAGCGGGCTTTGGGCCAAACCTTAACACATAAGGATTTGTTCCATTCGGTTTTGTGCCTGGAGCAGTCGCTGACAACCGGCGGAGGCTGGCAGGACCAAATCGGAGGAGCAGTAGGGGGGGCAAAGATTGTTACAGCCCAGCCGGGACTTGTTCCCGATGCAAGAATTCACTTTTTACCAGCCGATGTCCTCGATCCGAAGATTAATAACGACCAAACCCTATTATACTACACGGGTATTACCAGATTGGCTAAAGATATTCTCGGCCAGGTAGTAGGGCGTTATCTGGACAGAGACCGTAAAACATTATTCACTTTGAAGCAGATTCACTCGTTGGCCCTGCAGGTAGCAGAAGCAATGTCACGCAAGGACATACGGGCTTTCGGGGAATTGGTCAGCGCAGCCTGGGAGCTTAACAAGCAACTGGATCCAAATTCCACCAATGATGAAGTAGAAAGATTGTTTTCGAGAATCCAACCGTATATTTTCGGAGCAAAACTTCTCGGCGCCGGGGGAGGAGGATTTTTGCTAATGGTCTGCAAATCGGCAGAAGATGCCGGGAAGGTCAGGATTATGCTGGATGCGGAACCAGTCAATGAACGCGCCAGGTTCTTTAACTACGACGTCAATCAGGAAGGGCTTGTCGTAACAGTATGCTAAAAGGCGAGGGCTCTTCGCTGATTATTTTCTAAAGGATAGTTATTATGAAACGCTATGGAATGGTAATCAAAGTAAGACCGGAGAAACTCGAAGAATATAAAAAACTTCACTCTAAGGTATGGCCCGAAGTTCTGGACATGATAAAAAAGTGCAATATTCGTAATTATTCGATTTACCACAGAGACGGATACTTATTCAGCTATTTCGAATACGAAGGGCAGGATTTCCAGGCCGACATGCAAAAAATGGCGGCCGATCCGATGACTCAAAAATGGTGGGGCCTGTGCAAGCCACTTCAGGAGCCGCTCGATACGAGAGCCGAGGGCCAGTGGTGGGCTGATATGGAAGAGGTGTTCCATTGCGATTGAAATAATTTGTCAGGGTATATATTGAGAAAGGGGTTGAAAAAACTATGAAAACAAATCTTTTTTTATCACTTTTTGCCATTTTCAGTATTGTCGGTACAGCCGGCATTTCATACTCCCGGGAAGCTCGAAAAGATTTTTCGCCTCAGCCGGACGAGCAGCAACTACCCAAAGCCATGCACTCAGCGATGAAAGAATTACCTTACATAACAGTAGGGCAAGAGAACGCTCAATCAAGAGGCAATGATAACAGGGCGTTACAGGCAGCAGTTGATTATATTGCCGGTCTCGGAGGCGGAGTAGTTGATATCAACGAGGGGCAGTATGTGATGTATGATTCCCTGCATCTGCGATCCAATGTAACAGTCAGGGGCATCAAGGGCAAAACTATTTTGCGTAAGGCCAGGGGGGTCGTATCCGATCTGGCGCTTGATGGCGACTTTGGCGAGCAGCAAATCACACTCAAAGATCCAACGGGCTTCGAAGTTGGGTATGGCGTCGCGATTTGGGATGACAGGTCGGGAGGATTTCACACCACCGTTGCGCGTATCACGGGCCGAAACGATAGCACTTTTTCAATCGACAAACCTCTGATGGCGGATTGCATGGTAAGTAACAAAGCTAAAGCGGCAACAGTTTTTCCGGTAGTCAGCGGCTATCACATAGAAGTGGCAAGAGTTGAAAATCTGGTAATTGACGGCAATAAGGGCACCAACGTTCACCTGAATGGCTGCCGAGGTGCCGGGATTTTTCTATATCGAGCTTTTGGGACGGTCATCAAGGACTGTGTTGTTAGAGACTATAACGGGGACGGAATCAGTTTCCAGCAATCTAATGATGTTACCGTAGCCGGCTGTGTTTGTGAGAATAATAACTATCTCGGCATACACCCGGGCAGCGGCTCACAGCGTCCGCGTATCAGCAATTGTGTTGCGCGCAATAACGGAACTGACGGCCTGTTTTTGTGCTGGCGCGTCCGGCACGGATTATTCGAAAATAATATTCTGGAAGGTAACGGCCAATTCGGTATTTCCATCGGGCACAAAGATTCGGACAATCTTATTCGTCACAATGTTGTACGTTCGAACAGCCGGGACGGTATCTTTTTCAGAAATGAAACGTTGGGGATGGCCGCCCATCGAAATCGCATCGAAGAAAATATCATCGAGAACAACGGCACCCAGGGACAAGCAGCGGGTATTCGTATTCGAGGGCAGACCAACAATCTGGTTTTCAAAAACAATATTATTCGTGATACCAGGGAAGATGAGCTACAAAGTCAAACCGTCGGCATTCGTATCGAAGAGCAAGTCGGGCAGGTAATTCTCGAAGGCAATAAGATAAAGGCCAAAACAGCGGTTGAGGACAAACGAGTTTCAAAATAAAAGCAGAGCCTGATTTTACCTCCCGGAAACTGGATATTTTTGTTTTTTCACAAATGCGGGCTTAGTTAAAAAAAAACACGGGAATCTGTCCATTAATCATCTGAGAGTAGGAAGGGTGTATTTATTATTTGTGACCGAACCAGCACTTCTTTTCAATCGTATAATATTATGGAGGGTGGGACAATGCGGGCCGTGTAGTATTCACCCTCCTCTCGGCCCGCTTTTATCTTTAGCCGATCAATGGTACATCTTCACTCTATGACATCAGCCGCTTTCGCTTCCTCATAGTTATCAATAATATTTCCATCACGTTTTTTATCAATGTCAACAACAGAATTTTCGCTGGGATAATCAGTCGGATCATAGGAATATGAGTCATCAAACATCGACTCATCAAATTTATGTCTAAAGCTGCTGCTGTAAGCTGTGCTGCGAGTGAGAGTATTTTGGGGCCTTATATCCGTAATGTTCTCGCTGAGGCGGTCGATTCGATCACACATCGAGGCAAGGTTATTTTCAGACTCATTAATCCCATTAACCTGCTCGCCGATATTACGAACCTCGTCATTGTCATCTTTACCTGTCCAGCCGACCGTTACAACAACCATAATTAGCATGGTCAATACCGAACCGATTCCCACGGCATTTATCATTAACTTTTTCATCCTTATTTCTTTCCAAACAGTTGAGACTTTAATTTTATTTTGTTGGATTCAGTTACATTCCCTCTGAATAGGTGTTAAGCAAAGGCTTAATAACGATTGGACTCAAAATTCCACTCGGCAGCATTTGATCGGCATCGGGCGTAATACTAATAACACCAACATCACCCACCACTGTTGTCTCATTACCTCCGTCACCAAGTGTAGCACCAATATTGGTTACATAGCCACTGGGCCATTGTGTCGTATCGCACATCGAAATAATCGTACCTTGGATTTGCGCATTACCACGTATATCAACGATTCCTCCCACGACGGCCCCTTTGATCACGTTATTGTTCGTCTGCACGGGATTTGTATTACCGAGGTCCACATTGAAATGGGGTGCGAGTATCGTAGCTTCCTGTATGCTCGAAGTGTTGTCGAATGTAGCTTCACCGGTAAAATAGAGCGCATTATTCTGCCATTTCAAACTGCTTGGTGTATCGGTTACAATTACACCATTGAATGTGCAGTCCTCAAATCGAACATTGTTATAGTAGCTGGAGGTGCTTTTTGCGCAATCGACATACAAAATCTCTTCAAAAGTACAATTCCTGAACAATGCGTTACGGTTATTAGGCAGCTTTGCATTTGAAAACGTCTGATTTTCATAAACATGACGGTTTAGCAGTCTGCTCCAGCTTTTACTGGGTGAGCCATAATCATCTACATCATGGGGGAAGTATTCGACTTCTATATCTCCACTCGGACAAGCTGGAATATCTGTAACACCAGAAAGGTATATATCAGTATCATAATCAGATATGTCCGTGCCAGGTGGGGTTTGAGACGGCTGTCCATAATTGATACCTTTATGATAGGCCTGGACCTCGTCTCCAACACTATAGTAGCGGTCTTGATAGTTCGAGCCCAAGATATCACCATTTGCATCTACCGGATTACCGTCTACGAGAGTCTCCATCTGATAGGATTGGGCATCAATCTGTGCCTGAGTCAGGACAGTATTGATGGTACCCATCACGGCAGAATCACTGGTCATATTGAAGGGCGATACTGAAGGATTATCCCATGAACTATAAACATTACCGTGAATGGTGCTATCACCTGTCAGCCACATCCGGCCTCTACCGGCAATGGCGTAATCCAAAACACTTCTGTCTTTTGTGATTTCCATATCCAGAGTTATGTTTCTATTCGCCTGCCCATCAGTCCCCCTGGATTGCACCTTGATAGTATATGGGTCACTGTCATACCGATAGAATCTCAATTCAAAATCACCACTGTTACCTCCGAAATCGATGGATGGAGTAATAATCTCATCGCCGCTGTCTATTGAATCAGCGAATGTACTGGCGGATGATACTGTTTGGCCGTCCAGTTGCGTGCTCTGAAGATGCGTGCACAGGTCCGTCCAAACCTGGTTGGCCTGAGCTTCTGTAATATAGTTTAGGCCGGTATCTCCAAGAATTATAGTTGAAATGACATATTTTCCGCATTCAATGCCTGATTGAGCGGCTGACAGGGCCGAATTAGCCTTGTGCTGGTTCGAAGCGAGTTGGACATTAGTGCCGGACATCGTGGCCATCGAAACTGCCAATGCAGAAAAGATTACCACGAAAATCAGAGATATGATTAGCACAGCGCCTCGGCGATTCAGTTTTTCCAATTTTCTTCTTGCAGGTGCCATTTTGATTCCCCCCCGGAAAACACCCTATGTCAGAAATAGTTTGAATCACTTCTCTTGACAACTAAAGTATAAGAAACATTTGGTATAAACGCTAATGCACTGAGATAATTAACTGAGATAATTAACGTATAAAAACGGGCCTGGCTGAATGCACCTGAGTCCGATAAAATAATTCTCTATGTAATTCAATGGCTCTAATTGCTCATAAAACTTGGCAATTGGAATTAAATATGCTATATTTAAAAACAGGAGTTCCGGAGAGATGTTTTCGTAACCCTTGTATGGGCAGGCTCTAAGGATTATGAGTACTTGCCGACACTAATTTCATATTCGAAGGCAATTCCCGGACTATCGTGATCTCAGCGCGTCTTTGGGAAGGTTGATGAAATTATCTTGAACTCTATTGAGTCTCTTACTTTGGCTCTATCACCCCAGTACTTATATCCCGCAAATTGATAGTTATTAATCACTTCGTCATTTCGGATGTGAGTAAGATACATGTAAACCGGCCTCATCCTGCTAAATGCCCTGTCTCGTAAGATGAAGTTTTTTACATCGCCCCAACTCGGGTCAAAAGGGACCCAGCCATAGTCCTGCAGAAAGACCTCCGCCCAGTTATGTTTCGGTGAAATATTATCGAATCGTACTGTATAGCCTGCAGCAAATCTTGCAGGAATTTTTTTTGCCCTGCAAAGGGCAACGAATAAATCAGAGTACTCGGTACAGTCACCTTTTTTCCATTGCAGGGCCTTGACGGCACTCCAGTCTTTCCCGTTGTGTGTCGTGTACTTCAGATTATCAATAACATAGTTATATATATTTTTCACTATGTCTATCTGTGTTTGACCATTTATGCTTTCCGCGATTTGTTGTATCTCGGTATGGTCTTTTTCTATGTTTTTTTCATGTTTTAAGAAGTCCTTTAATCCGGTATCTTCATAATGGTCTTTTCCGCCTTGTTCTCTTGCAGTGAGCAGGTCATATCTGAGCAATTCGGCTTTGATATTTATTTCCACTTTCTCTTGCCTGTCAGGCTTGATAAGCACAAACTCGGCGTACCGGTTCCCATTTTTGTTGAAAACCCTTGTTGGTTTCGGAGAATACCTTATGCTTAAAATATTCTGTCTTCCGGGTATCGTCTCCGGCAGTATCACAACAAAATTTACCCTGGAAGTTTCTCCAGGCATGGACAAATCATAAGATAAGTTCAACTCCACCATATTACCTTGGGTCGTACTGTTCTGAGGCCTACGCTGGTATTCTCTTCGTTGCCTAAGCATAGATCGAGCGATTAGGTCTTCGCTGGATATAGAAACAACCAGCAGAAAAACAAAAAATAATTTTCTCAACTCCATGGGGTTTTTCCAAAGAGGACAATCAGCATCAATTAACTGACAAACTATATAAACTTAAATAAAATACAGCCAGAATGCTGTCTATGCGGCGTTTTAATTAGGCAGTACACTTTCTTTAGCTACGAACAATTAATTATTTATCAATTCTAATATAAATTCCTATACGGCCTTTATGGCCGAGAAGTTCATATCCATAATTCAATAACCACATATAATGACTTGCCAATCCGGCTCGGTGAAGATAAGCCGCAGCATGCCGGTCGTTAAATGTCGGGATGATTATAAGCCGGTGGGCTGAAAAGTACATCAAAATCCGACTCAACTGTTCATTTAAGCCGGTAAAGCCTGCTATCAAATTCTTCGTCCTATAAGCGGCGAAAATCCTGTTCTATCAGTCCCTTGAAGGTAAAAATTTCAAAAAAACAGGCCAACGGACACCGAAAAGGCATCCTATTGAGGTTCTGCTTAAAAGAAAAGATTAATAATTCTTTACTTTCAGTGAGAAGGAAAGTGCCTGTCTGTTTGGGTCGATATGTTCAGACAGGGTAAAAAGTGAGATTTCAAATATAGAGAGGGGTGGAGTTTTACCGAATGATTATTAACAGCGACAGCCTGCTGACGAAACGATGTGGTCGAGACATAGTCCACAGGTGGGAGCGAAACCCTCTCATCGGCATTAATGACCTGGATTTCAATTGTTCCGACATACACAATGCCGGGGTGGTTTACTTCCGCGGTGAAGTTCTTCTTCTGGTAACCATCGAATATCTTACCGGCCACCGAGGTATCCATCTGGCCCGGCCAACTTCTGACGGGATTTACAAAGTGGAAAGTAAACCATTTTTGAATCATTCCGCAGAGAATAAGTACATGCGTCATGAATCGAGAGGTGTGCTGGACGGAAGAGTGACATTTCTCGATGGTCTCTATTATATCCTTTACAACACATTCGGAGATTACGGTTACAGACTTGCACTTGCACGGACAGAAGATTTCAGAAGCGTTGAGCGTATTGGTATAATCTCCGAGCCGGACACGAAGGCCGGGGTGTTATTTCCTAAAAAGATAAAAGGACGATACGCCCGGCTGGAAAGGCCCAGCGACGGAAGCATATGGATAACCTACAGTAGCGACCTTTTACACTGGGGCGGCTCAGAACTGGTCATTTCTCCGAGAACAGGGTTTTGGGACGAGAGCCGAATTGGAGCAGGGGCAACTCCGATGGAAATCGACCAGGGCTGGCTCGTGCTCTACTACGGAGTAAAGGACACACCGGCCGGTCCCATCTACCGAATCGGTGCTGTCATCCTCAACAGGCAAGAGCCAACCAAAATCGTCGGAAGGACCAATATTCCAATTCTATCACCTCGTGAGAACTACGAAAGAATCGGTGACGTGCCAAACCTTGTCTTTCCAACCGGTGCTCTTACCGATAACGACGGCAATTTGAAAATCTTCTACGGTGCAGCAAACAGTTGCATTTGCGTCGGGACAACAAAAATAGAGAAAATAGTGGAAAACTGTTTCGAAAGCGAAGTGGAGTATTAAATGAAAAAAACTAAGTGTCCGGCAAGTGATCTTTTACATCGCTGGGAGGGCAATCCCGCGATCACAATGGAGGACATTCCTTTCCGAGCCAACACGGTATTCAACGGTGCTCCCATCATGACTGAAGATGGAGTTTATCTGCTACTTCGGATTGAAGGTCAGCACGGCTATTCTTTTTTCGCTCTGGCAAGGAGCAGCGACGGTCTTAATTTTACTATTGATGATAAACCCGTAATGCTGCCCGCAAAAGAAGGCCCTTTTGCCTTGTACGAGAAAAAGGGAATCGAAGATCCGAGGGTGACCATTCTTGAAGATACATGCTACGTTGTCTATACGGCCGTAGGGGACTGCGGGCCGCGCATTGCTTTAGCTAAAACGACCGACTACGTTAACTATGAACGTATAGCACTGATTTCCGAACCGGGCAACAAGGACGGCTTACTGTTTCCAAGAAAAATAAGGGGAAGATACGCAAGATTCGACAGGCCAATCGGACTCGGCAAAGGATGCATCTGGATCTCCTATTCACCCGACCTTATAAACTGGGGAAACTCAGAACAGGTAATCGGACCCCACAAAGGTTTCTGGGACGAATTCAGGATCGGGGCTTCGGTTACTCCCATAGAAACGGACGAGGGCTGGCTTGAGATTTATCACGGAGTAAAAATGACCTCCGCCGGCCCGATTTACAGAATCGGCGCAGTACTTCTTGACCTGGATTACCCATCAAAAGTCATAAAGCGCAGCAGTCAACCAATTCTTTCGCCAAGAGCAGAATATGAGCGTATCGGAGATGTCGGAAACGTCTGTTTCGCATGTGGAGCAGTCATGTCTGATGACGGTGAAATGAAAATCTACTATGGCGCAGCAGACACTTCAATCTGCGTGGCCACATCCACACTCGAGCAAATCTTAACAGAAGCATTCTAATATTAGCTAACAGCACACAAGCTTTGATGTCTATGGGAAATTATTCCTGATTTTTCTGTAAAAATTCCGTTTGAGGACACCGACGATTTCAGGCAGATAACAACACTTTGACCGGAGCCGTGTTTCAGAGTAGAATGCCATACAGTGTCTGCAAAACACAAATATGATTCAAGCGAAAAGAGTTGTTAAAAATGGAGCATGAAGTCCTTTATCGTCCTTCTTATTCTTTGCTGAAGATAAAACTCAGACAGGGAGAAGCCGTTAGCGCCGAGGCAGGTGCGATGGTCAGCATGTCAAGCTGCATAGAAATCAAGACCGCCGCCAAGGGAGGTATATTCGGCGCCTTAAAGAGGAGCGTGTTGGGAGGAGAGAGCTTCTTTGTAAATACTTTTATGGCAGCCGACTCCGGAGAAGTAACCTTTGCGCCAACGCTTCCGGGTGACATCCATGCTCTGGAGCTGAAAGGGCAAAGTTTTTACGCACAATCAGGGGCTTATATTGCATCGGCACCGGATATCCAGGTAGATACCAAATGGGGCGGTGCCAAGACATTTTTCTCAAGGGAAGGTTTGTTTCTTCTGAAGATGACAGGCACCGGCAGCGTGTTTCTCTCGAGCTATGGAGCTATTCACGAGATCGACCTTGAAGCCGGACAGAAATATGTCGTTGATACCGGTCACATGGTGGCGTTTGCCGAAGGAGTGAGATACAGTGTCAAAAGAGTAGGGGGGTTGAAATCAACGCTTTTCAGCGGCGAGGGTTTGGTCTGCGAGCTGACCGGTCCCGGAAAGATTTTTATACAAACCAGAAGCGCTGATGCCTTCCTGGCCTGGCTGATTCCTCAAATCCCAAAGAAAGAATAAACCGGCAAAAGCTCTGTTTAGACGGCATAAATTGCTTGTTTAACTGCAACTGAGTGTGTTATAATTATATCATGTAAGCATACCAGCCAAACCCAATATGTTTCTTTGAAAAAGAAGAGTAAAAACTCATGTGCAAAGAAGACGGCTTTGTCTCGTTAGAAAATAAGATTCCTGATTGGAAAAAAGGAAGACTTCTAACGGGATTTACACTGATAGAGCTTTTGGTAGTCATCGCCATTATCGCGGTCTTGATGGCTATCCTGATGCCTTCATTGCAGAAAGCCAGACATCAGGCCCGCCGAGCCGCGTGTTTGGCCCACTTGAAATCCTGCGGGTATGCCGGCGTGCTTTACTCCGACGATAATGAGGGTCAGTTTCCATATTGTCATATGGAAGTCTCGCCGGGCTCCGGCAGCTACGCCGTCTGGGTAAGCGGCCGTCAAAGCGACCCTGAAACCAAAGGATATATGGCTCACGGTCTGCTTTTCTATCACCAACTGATAAAGGAGCCGAAGCTGTTTTATTGCCCAGGCAACAACAATCCCACGCTTCAATACGCAAAGCTTCCACCGAATCCCGACAACAGAGGTGGCGGATGGCCAAGAGGTTCAATTCCCGATGACTTAGGTCCAAACCAGTCATGGGTACAGACGACTTATCACTACCGCTCCCTTTGGGACGAAAATAAATGGCGGGCTGTGAACTCATCCAAAGACAGCGGCGGTATGGCGTTCATGGCGGATATGTTTTCTGACCCGAGTCGTGGCGTTCAGTACCATCATGAGAATGGATACAATGTTGCCTTTGTTGACGGACACAGCGAATTTATAAAGGACCTGGAGCACAAGATACAAGAATTCGGAGGGGGGACAACCTATCATGTGGACCACAGCCGTCAGGACTATGTCTGGAAAAGGTTTTTCGACAAGCTCGTCAAGTACAAGCCGCATCAAGAGTATTAAGTCCGTGTTTCCCGGACAAAGTAAAAATTGGACCAGATGCGTGAAAAAGCAGGTTTGAATCTCTTTTATCGTGCACGGAAGCTATTTTTCAAAGGTGCTATTAGACCAAATTCAGAAATCTGAGAGCATAGGGACCGAGAATCAGAAGCGCAATTACCACTGAGCCACCGGCGGAAATGAGCACTGCGCCGGCCGCGACGTCTTTGGCCTTTGCCACAAGAGGATGAAATTCGGGTGAAGCCACGTCGGCCAAAAATTCAAACGCGGTATTCAATGCCTCCGCCGTCCAAACAGTCATTATCGCAATAACCATCCAGCACCACTCACCGGCCGAAAGGCGAAAGAAAGCGGCTACAAGCATAACAAGAATAGATGCAGTGGCGTGGAGCCAGGCGTTGTGCTGGGACTTGACCATCAGCATGATGCCCTGGATTGCATACCTGAAGCTTTTTATCCTGCCTGTAATTGAGAAATGTTCTGAAGACGGCCTATGATAAATATTTTCCGTCAAATCCTGCTTGTCCACTTTTATCAGCCTTTCTTTTACGAGCTATCAGTACCTGCTATTTTGTGTCATATCGGCATAAAGATGCCTTAAATCAAGCAGAAATTGTGAGTTAGGTTTTGATAGAAAAGACTTGTTTTCAGAAATATCATTTAACACTCTCTGACAGCCCGGTTCAGTTTAGACAGCAAAAACAGCTTGCTTAACTGCGACTGAGTTTGTTATAATTACGGCAGATTAGCATATAGGCGAAATTTGCTATTTTGAGAGAAAGGGCGAACGTCATGCATAAACGAAACGGTTTTACACTGATAGAACTTTTGGTAGTGATTGCCATTATTGCGTTATTGATGGCGATATTGATGCCGGCACTACAGCGTGTAAGGGAACAGGCAAGGGCTGTTGCTTGTCAGTCGAACCTAAAGCAATGGGGCACTATTTTTGCAATGTACACCGGCGATAACAACGGGTTCTTTCCAAGGCGAACGAGCGGTTCTGGACGTTGGATAAATGTCATGTACGACTACTACTATCGGGACGATAAAGTACGCGTCTGCCCGATGGCGTTAAAAATCGCCAATCCAATTTATCCACCCGGAGGCACCGGCACACTTGGAGTAGGTGGTAATGCATTTATATCCTGGGGCAAGGTTGGCGTGACCGGCTCACGACCATCGGGTACTTACGAGCCGGCAGGTACATGGGGCAGCTACGGGATCAACCACTGGCTCTATGTGGCAGCGGAAGACCCACTTTACGGTCAGGCCGCCAAAAACTACTGGGGCTCAGTCAATGTCAGGGGGGGCAACAACATTCCATTGTTTATGGACTGCTGGTTTTGGTGCGCCGGGCCCGAGAATGACGATACGCCCCCGAGCTATGAGGGCGAACGGTTGGATCCTCACACGAATTCAATGAACAGGTTCTGCATAAACCGACACCAACAGGGCATAAACGGCATCTTTCTGGACTATTCCGCCAGGAAGGTTTATCTAAAGGACCTCTGGCATGTCAAATGGGCCAGGAACTTTGATATAAGTGCTCCCTGTCCCAACTGGGAAACAGAAGCATCATGGATGGCACAATTCAAGGGGCATTGAAAATAAAGGGGGCTTCTAAAGCCTGTACAAAGGCAAAAATAGAAGTCCTGATTCGGCCGAAGCTGCGTAATGGTACTGTGAAATAATACATTAATGAGAAAACATGCAAGAACCATTATTGTCAACGAACAAAGAGGTTTCACGTTAATAGAACTTCTGGTAGTCATTGCCATCATTGCTTTACTAATGGCAATCCTGATGCCAACTTTACAGCGGGTCAAGGAGCAGGCGAGAGCTATCGGTTGTCAGTCAAATTTGAAGCAGTGGGCCCTTATCTTCTCGATGTATGCAAACGACAACGATGAAAAGTTTCCCGGCTGGCTTGAATCGCCGGAACCCTGGCCACGCCAGCTCCAGTCCATGTGGCCACGTCACCGCGACAGCAACGATTTATTCTTCTGTCCAATGGCAAGAAAACCACAGAGTGAGTTCCTGGATTCGAGCAACTGGCATCTGGGCAGCACTTTCTCTGCCTGGTCCTTGAGGAGCACGGCCAGCCGCGTGCGAGTCGATTGCAGTTACGGCCTGAATATTTGGGCACAGTCCGTACCGGAGCCGGAGCCTGATACCAGGTATTGGCAAACTGTCCCCGCCAAGAGTGCAGCCAATGTCCCCCTGTTGACGGACAGCGTCTTGTGGTGGGCCTGTCGGTCGGGCTTCGGAAACCCTCCCGAATACGAGGACGCCTGGACGGACAACTCGCTGCCTTGCTGCATGAACCGACACCATGGATTCGTAAGCGGCGTCTTCATGGATTGGTCCAGTCGAGCAGTGGGCGTAAAAGAGCTTTGGACCTTGAAGTGGAACCGTCAGTATGACACAAATGGTCTTTGGACCAAAGCGGGCGGCGTCCAATCATCCGACTGGCCCCAATGGATAAGAACGTTTAAGCAGTACTGAAAAGAGGTTTTTACGTTTGCAGTATGAGTGATAACTGCCCGGTCAATTTGCATTGATAATGAAATAAAAGCCTGACTGGCCGCAAGAGAATCAGATAATATAAGGTTCATCCGGTTAATGCGTAGGTTGATCTATGCAGATTGAAGATTCTGAGT
>CAZWME010000044.1:0-13868 GCA_964634515.1 uncultured Pirellulales bacterium
GACCACCATTGATTATCATTCAAGCCTTTGAACGCATAGTCATCGCTGCCAGGTGCAAACAAACCGCAATAGTCGGTGGACCAGGCTTGATTGCTGCTCTCAATTCCGTCAAGAACGGAAACAATCCTTAACTGCATTTTACCTCCACGCAGGGCCTGAACCCCGTAATAGGCACCAACGGTAAACAGGATAATCCAGAAAGAGCAGGTCAGCCAGGTCAATGGAAGACGACCCCTGCGCTTCAGCATTTTATAGTCAACAGGTCCTAACAAAACAGCTAAAGTAATCAGTAAAAATATCACCCACCAAATACTTAAAGGGCGCATTTCGGAAATATTGTAAAGGTATTCCATAACCTCGTTGTTTGCAGTCTGGGCCCGCCCAACCTCGTATTGCCGTTGTTGTCGTTGAAGGCGAGAGTTATCATCAATACTTTCGGCATCTTCGGTGAATCTGATACTACGTGACGAGGGCATTGTGTACCCGTAACGTTCAGGATTACTACGTGGCATTGGCATTGCAGAACGTCCGGAGGGCCTGCGAACACCATACTTCGTGTTACCAGGCGGTGGAATTGACCGTTCGGGCCTGATGTGAGGGTCTTCAAGAATTGCTGTAATACGACCCACCCAGAACATCGAGGAATTTGACCTTTGTTTATCAGTCATCGTAGAAGGATCAAAAGCCAACACACCCACACGACCAAAGCCTGTATATCCGGTGCCGAATAGAGATTCGCTGGTATTATAAGTTTCCATTTCAAAAAAGCGTGCTTCAGGTTTGGGCACCAGCGGCCAGCAAGCAACAGTTTCCGGTTCGTCGGCTGTCAGCCCAAACTGTTCGAGGGTTTCCGTGGACACAGTAATCTGCTTGACGTTCTGTAATTCAAAAGGTAATAACTGAACAACAGGATTCTTAGCGGACAGCGGGTGATTTCCAAGCACAAGCAGCAACTTGCCTCCATTGGAAACCCATTGAACAATCGCATTCAACTGATGCTCATTAAACAGGTTCCAGTCGGGGTCATAGAGAATGAGCAGGTCAAGAGAAACAAAGCCTGTCCAGTCCCAGGGAACCATTCGTGGCAGCTTATCTCCGAGACAGACCTTTCCCCAATCTCTTTGAGATTGACAGAAGGACTGTTTCGGTAGTCGTAACAGGCCGAATTGGCCGTGGCCGACAAGCCCGATTAACAAGTCATTTTCATGAACTACCGTCAGTAAGCGATTTTTCCTGGAAAAGTTCCAAAGATTAAAGTCATAATCCCAACGCGTTCGTCCCCGCTCGTCGCGGAGTCTCACACCGCATTTATCCGCGGTAAACGCCAGCTTCGTTACAAGCGGCAGATGAAGCGGAACATCAGGCGTAAGCACAAAGGTATGAACGATATCAAGCGTATTCAAACCGTCCTGTTGAGCCGAGACGGTTAAAGAACCGGCAAAGGGCTCGGTAAGTGTGCTGGCGATGCCGATTTCAACCGGCGTCCATTCCATAGGGCGATAGTAATTATTCCACCCAAAGAAAAAATCAACATTGAAAGGCGAATCTGAGTCTGTCGAGGCAGTAACCACAACAGGCAAAGTAAGAACAACCAATATCATTAACGAAATGCGCAACATTTGTAAACCTCGCCACATACGAAAGTTATGTACTATATTCTAACTTTAAGATTATATATTAACCATTCCAGACACGCAAGGATTAAGGCCAGAACCACAAGAAACGGCCACAACGGAACATTTGCCCGGCTCAGGGAACGCTCCTGAGCTTTCACCTGCTGGCCCGCAAAGACAATCTCACGAAGGGGACAGATATTGCTTTCCTGTGTATCAAGCAGATTGACGGCAAAAACTCTAATTGGCTGGGACGATACGCTTAAGTTGTATGTGCCGGCCCGACTTGTACCGGCAAAACGGATGGAACCCGAAGAACTGGACTTGATTTCCATACCGGAAAAATCCGGCCCATCGATTTGAGCTAAAATTTCGGGTTCCAAACCCTCAACAACAATGGGCTGGCCGACTTTTAGGTTATGCTCATGCCTTCGCCCAACCTGCATACCAAGAAAGTTGGTAGCGTTATAACAGAACAGGACAAAGCTGGGTTCAAAAGGCCAGTTGGTCTGAAGGATATCGAACCCGGCAAGCAGAAAGACGCTGCCGTTCCGACGTACCATTGCCAGAGCCGGGGTCTCATTAAACTCGGCGAGAACCTCCGCATCACGAGGCAAGACTATTTTATAACACTTCGCAGCGAATAAGTTCGTAAGATTGACATATTCCAATATCGGGTGCTTTGGTCTCCAATCCACCATAACCTGGTTCTCGAGCCGTTGGGAAACTGACACATCGATATCATTCGGAGGATGACCAAAAACAAGGTATCGGCACTTGGGGAGTTGAGCGGGCAAATGGTTATCAAGCACAATAACATCATAGGGCTGATCAAGACTCAGAGCAGAAAAGTCCATCGCGTCAAATTCAGCCGGTGAATGAACTTCAAGCCGAGCAACAGGACAAGACTGTAGTGCCGATTCGAGCACTATGTTACCGGCGGTAACAAGCAGGACAGAGAGCTTTTTAGGAGGCGATAAAATGGTCCATGCGGCATCGTCGCAAGGTAAAGAATCCAGATGGATACCCGCTCGGCCGGAACCCTGCAACAGTCTTACTTCGAGTATCCCTGCCTCAGAATAGGATAAAGAAAAATTCACCGCTACCTTACCGGGCTGAGTGGTATCTGAGTTGCTGTCTGTCTTTTCGGGAGGAACAGTCACCGACCTCACTGCACGGACATCACCGTTTATACTAAGCTGGACATCACAGGTTATTCCTTCGCCATCGTAATTAGCCAACGTGGCGAAGACGTTTATCTCATCGGGTTTTTCGTTGGACCTTCGAGCCTGCATAGCGGTTATGCCGACATTGTTCCGGGATTCGCCTATGCAGTGAAAAATCAATTCATCGGAGCTAACCACAATCTGCTCTAAATCGTGGATTTGCCCATCGCTGAACAGCACCAGTTGGGCCGGCTCTTCGGGGCTTAAGAAGTCGGCCTCCACACCGGGCGACTGGGCAAAAGCGCGGGCAACTACAACCGCCTCGGCCAAAGCTGAATCGCCGTCACTCGGTGTTATTGCCTCTATAGCCATGTTCAATTGGCGCTTATCTGAGGTAAAGTTACACATCACCTTGGCATGATTATCAAAAGCTATAACCATTGTCTGGTCACAATCACCACGTAAAGAAAAGAAGGTCTTGCTGCGCAGCGACTCAACAAATACTTTCGCCTGTTTTTTGGCTGCATCCAGACGGGTCGGTTCGATATCGGTAGCGTTCATGCTTGCAGACCTGTCAATCAGCAATACGTATCGACGGCCCGGACCAGCAAGCAGCGATAGTATCGGCCCTGCCACGGCAAGCAAAATCGACAACAACATCAGTAACTGCAACAGCAGCAGGATGTTGTGCCTTATCCTTTGAAACGGAGCATTAACCTGCAAATCCTGCACAGCTCGTTTCCACAGCAGCGTGCTTGAGACTATCTGCTCCCGACGTTTAAGCTTAAGGAAATAAAGCAGCAACAGCAGCGGTACGAATACCGCAGCGGCATAAACAGCGATCATAGGTGTCAACCATTCCATAAATTAACACTCCCGATAAAAACCGCACTGCTTCCATTAACGAAGAAGGCGAATTCGCCGCAGATAGTTCAGCACTAACGACTCTACCGAATCAGCCGAATTGGCAAGCACATAAACCGCTCCTCGCTGCGTACAGAAACCCTTCAATTCATTACAATAGGCGGTAAGGTTTCGCTTATAGTACTTCAACAGTGCGGAACTTACGGTAATCTCCGCGGCGTCGGCGTCTTCGATATCAAGCAGTTTCAAGTCGCCGGTAAACCTGGGCGAAAGCTCCCGGGCGGAGAGCACCTGGATAGCATACAGGTCGTATTGTCTGCCAATCAGCCGGCGCAGCCCGGAGTCATAGCCATCTTTAAACAAAAAGTCGCTTAGTACAATCATCACACCGGAGCCGATGCGCCCGGCAGCTAATTGCCGGCACGAATTATCGAAATGCGACAGTCCTTCGCAATCGGTAGTCAAGAGGTATTCCGCCATCTTGTGCAGGTAGTTGCGGCCACGCATATTGGTCAACTGGCCCTTTATACCGTCACCGAAAAAGCTGATCGTTACTCGATTGTTGTTGACCAGGCTCACATAACCAAGAGCAGCCGTGAGTTTCTTGATGAAAAGTTCTTTCGAAGGCTCTCCCAAAGTCATCGAGCCGCTTGCATCTGCCACTATATGGACTGTAAGGTCCTGTTCTTCGAGGAAAAGCTTTAGGAACAATCGTTCCAATCGGCCGTAAATATTCCAGTCCACAAAACGTAAATCGTCACCTTCGACATAAGGACGATGCTCGGCAAATTCCACGCTCTGACCGCGGTGCTTGGAACGCCGCTCGCCCTGAAGCTTACCCTGGAGTATCTTACGGCTCATAACATCGAGAGAATCCAGACGATTCATAAAATTCGGATCGAGCAAATCCGTTAGTCGCTTTCCTGAATTTATCATTTTAATACGGTCCCTGATTATGGTACATCAAGTTTCTGCTCCATGGTTGTAGGAGTATTTTCCAGTATTTGTTCAAGCACATCGTCGGTTCTTATTCCTTCGGCCTGACCTTCAAAGTTCAGTAGAATGCGATGACGCATAGCCGGCAGTACAGAGGCCTCAATGTCACTGAAACTAACGTGGTAACGTTCGTCGAGCATTGCGCGAACCTTGCCTGCCAGAACCAGGGCCTGAACACCGCGAGGTGAGGAGCCGAAACGAACAAAACGGCTGATTATCTCCGGCGCAAATTCTCCATTAGGATGCGTAGCCAGTACAAGGCGAATGGCATAATCCTGCACGTGCTCAGCAATAACAACATGCCTGACTAAATCCTGCGCCTGGACTATTCCCTCGGTACCGGTGACAGATTTCGCCCGGGGCTCGTGACCTGTGGTGGTCCGCTCGATAATAGTACGAAGTTCCTCCCGATTACTGTATGGCACAAGCAGTTTGAAGAAAAATCGGTCCAACTGTGCTTCGGGCAAAGGATAAGTGCCTTCCTGCTCGATAGGATTCTGCGTTGCAAGAACCATAAACGGCTCGGGCAATTTGCGAATCTCTCCGCCGCTGGTAACCGAATGTTCCTGCATAGCCTCGAGCATAGCGGACTGAGTCTTGGGAGTAGCGCGGTTGATTTCGTCAGCTAAAATAATCTGACCGAATATGGGGCCGGACTGGTACTGGAACCGGCGTCTGCCTGTCGCTGCGTCTTCCATAACGATATTGGTACCTATGATATCCGCCGGCATCAAATCAGGCGTAAACTGGATGCGCCGAAACTCAAGCGAAAAAACACTGCTCAACGTGCGTACCAACAGTGTTTTGCCCAGACCCGGCACTCCTTCTAACAGAACATGCCCGCCACAAAACAGACAGATGAGAACGTTATCCACGATTGTCTCATGGCCGACAATAACTTTACCTATCTCTCTGCGCAGTGACTCGAACATCTTACGAAAATCCTTACACTGTCCTTCGACATCTTTTTCTTTTGACATTCCAGTTATCTCCTAAGCATCTATTTGTCATTTTCCGTCTTATCATTCCGGCCACCGTCGGTGGCTTTGCGTTTAGCCTTAAGCAGCCGTTGGATATGTGAGGGCTCCTCCTCAGCGGCAGCCCCCCCGCTCTCCTGGTCTTCGATCTTCTCCGGAACAGGCTTCTCAGGCCTGGTCTGTGACTGAACTTGTAAGCTCGGAAGCTCACCGTTAAATTTCTCATCGGCTTCATACCGTCGGGAAGCATTTGCATCGGCTGTCCGTGAGGACTCCATGGGAGAACGAGCCTGGAGCCGGTCACGAAGTTTCTGCCTTCTCATTCGGAGGCGTTCGAGGGTCTGGCTGCCTTTTCCTTCGTCCCGGCCGATGCGAACTAAAGCAGTAACCTTTCGCGCCATAGCCCGAACGTCCAGCACAACCCTACGGACGGCCACATCCAGCAGAAACAACACCAGCCAAATAAACATTAACGGTCGGTTCAGTGACATCTGGGTTTCAGGGAATTTCAACCCGGTATAATCAAAGAGATTGGCTTGATTAGGGTCAGAGCCCAAAATCCGCCCGCCACTAATCTCGCTGACCTCCGCAAGCAATGGTGCATTATCAGAAAGGTCACGAAACTCAGGTGCAAAAGGAATTGTTACAGTGGTGTGGGCCAATTGTGTCTTTGCATTTTCTCCCAGCTTTCTGTATCGTAAATTCACGACGTAACTACCTGATGTGCTACCCTGGAACCGGCCACGGTACTGACCAGGTCCGACCTGCGTCAGCTCAAGCGCATTGACCGAGACATCCGGTGCTATTATTTGTCCTTCGATATTGGCGAACTGCACAAATTTACCTTCGGCATCAATTGCCTCAACGTTGATACTAACCTGACGGCCCTGAACATCGGCGAAAACTTCGCAATCGGTGGACTGGGACGGCTTAGCCGCCCAGCGAACAGCTTGCTCCCAGAATCTTTCGAAACCACTCCACTGCAGCCAGTTTGATGCCCACCGGCTGTCAACTGAACTGGTGAATGCTGAACATCGGCCGAGTCCTGACTGACAGATAGCCAGAATGGGATCCGCCTGGTGACTGGCGAGAACAACTTGATTGAGGCCGCCCTTGGGCCCGGTCAAAACATAACCGTCAAGATTCGGCAGCACGGCAGGCAATCCCTTTGTTATCTCACCAAGAGAATAAGTTATCCGGGGAGAGAAAGTTTCCTCTATAATCAGAGCGCGCCTAACCACCTGCGCCTCTTTAATAAATATCTGGGGTAGCTGCTTAGGGTCCTTGACATCATAAAAGCGGCCGCCGGTAGCCTGGGCCACTCGCAGCAAACTCTGAACATCAGCAGGAGAATGTGGAAAAACAGCTACACCGGTACAGGTAATGCCGGCCTGTTTGCATTGACTGAGCAACTGGGCGGTAGGTGGTTGGGGGTCACCGTCACTTATTACTATTACATGCTTTTGGGCGGCATTGCAATCCTTCAGTTTGTTATAGGCCGCCTGCAAATGAGCGTGAAGACTGGGCATATCGCCCATCTGCATTTGGTTGATAGCTGAGACGACAGCCTCCTTGTCACCTGCCGGCCCAAGGGGAAAAACCCAGTCACCTGCCCCCTTCCAGTTATAAGCTAAGATACCCACCAAATCCAGTCGACTTAAAGTGTTTACCGCAGCAACAGCGACTCTTTTGCCCCAAAAGTTGCCCTGCGGCATCTCGCAGGCGTGCATAATCAACACTAAAGCTCCCTTGGGTAACTGTTTTTTCTGGGGCGGGTCCAAATCTATGGGAAGGATTTCAGAAACAGGAGAACCTATCCATCCTCCCGCCCCGAAAGATTGAGCCCCTCCTACCATAATCAAACCACCGCCAAGGTCGCTAACATATCGGCAGAGCATTTCCTGCTGCTGATAGGTGAAGTTACTGGAATCCGTATTGACCAGAATAACGGCATCGGTACCCATCAGTTTAGCTAAATTGTCTGGAAAATCGCCGACCGGACTATATCGCACGTCGATACCGCAATTTGTCAGGGCTCTGTTTAAGACCAAACCGCTCGAACCATCTGCATCGACTACCAAAACATGACCGGGTCCGGCGACATAAGTTATACCACTGGCACGGTTGTTCTGGACAACTCTGTCCTGGCCGGGCTCATCAGGTATAAAGACCGCTTCAAACTCATGTATGCCGCGGGTGCCTACCGGCAGTGATATGGTTTTAACGTTTGTGCCCGGCTCCAAATCTGCATCCAAAGCGATTTCCTGAGAGTCAGGGGCAAGATCCACAGGTTCACCGTTGAGATTTAACAGCAATTTGCCGTGAGCACTCGCTGTACTGTTGAGAATAAACCGCAGGGAAACCGTTTGCCCGCTCCTGGCCCTGGTCGGAGCAGCCAGACGCTTGAAAATAACCTCGTTATCATATTTATAGCGAAGGGGCAGAACATCGATGGGAATTTTATTGGCGGCAGCGATTCGGGCGGCTTCTTTCAGGTCGCCGGCAGTTTCATTGCCCTCACTTACAAGCAATATTCTAACAGCAGTATCCGGAGGCGCTATAGCCATAGCCATCTGGACACCATCGGATAATTTGCTCTGCTGACCGTTAAGGGTGGTGTTTCTCTGGCGGATAATAATGTCACCACAAGGTAATTTGGAAATACTCGCAGCTTCAGCAACATCAACAACAGCTAACTGGTCACGGGGGACCTTGTGTGCCAGGGCTCCCGAAAGGTAATCCAGACTTGCCTGCTGAAGCCCGGTGGGAATAGATTGGCTACGGTCAATTACGGTAATTAAGGTAAGACGCCGGCTTTTTCTGGTAACCATAGGACGGGCCAGCAAGATAATGAGGATAAGTATAACTATACAACGCAAGACAGTGGCAAGTACTTGACGCACTGAACCCAAAGCAGTGAGATTCCGCCGGGCAAGCCAGATAACGGGCACCAGCAAAATGCACGCCACAAGCCACCAGGGCTGACCAAAATATAAACTATACGTATTTGTCATAGCTGCCACACCTGAATTCGATTATTGCCGGCGTCAACAATAAAGGCACGGCGTCGGCCATCAATTGCCAGCCCCCAGGGATATGCCAGCTCTCCCAACTGCCGACCAGCTCGGCCATAAACAGCGAGACTGCGACCCTCAAGACTGAACAATTGTAAACGATTATTTCCGTACTCGCAAACGACCAGCGTCCCATCCGACAGCAGAGCCAAATCATAAGGATAACGAAGCTGACCCGGAGCTCGACCGGCAGAGCCGATATATCCGAGCAGCTTGCCATCAAGGTTGTAAATCGCCACACGATGATTACAGGCATCGGCCACATAAAGGCGCTTGCGAACATGGTCCATGCAAAGAGCGGATGGTCGGGCCAACTGACCGGCCCCGCTGCCGGCAGAGCCGAAACAATACAAAAAATCTCCCTGCTCGGTAAAGACACTGACCCTGTCGTTGCCGCCGTATTCACTGACAAAGATTCTGCCGTCTCCTGAAAACGCGACATCAGTGGGATATATGAAACAACTATCGGCCTGCCCGAATTTACCGAACTCGTCGATCAGTTTTCCATCGGGAGAAAAGACTGCGACACGGTGATAATGCGTATCAGCTACATAAACATTGCCGTTTGGGGCGATGCTAAGCCCGGTAGGCTTACCTGCTTCGGCCAGAGGCATCTTTATAACATCCAGAAAGTCCCCTTCGGGACTAAGCCTTTGGATTCTGCCGGTCTTATCAACAATGAAAAGTGAACCGTCACCGGTGATACCGATAGCCCTCGGATATATGAATTCGCCTGGTCCACGCCCAGTCCGCCCGAAAGCATCCAATATCTTTGGCACATCAGTCAAGCCCGATTTATCATCACAGCCCGTCAGGCCGGACACGCAAACGGTGAAAATTATTAACATCGTCAACTGTCGTATCCGTATGATGCGCAGCAATAACACTACAACCGCAGTTAGAACAAGGAACAGACAACTCAGCGCCAGGCAGGAAGCAATAACCTGCTGGTCTCGGGCGTAATGCATCTGATTAAGTAAACGCTGAGCAAAGTTCGGCAAACCAGCCGGAAGCAGCACCATAGTAGCAGACAATTCTGTAATGCTGAACATAACAATCAGAATAAAAGTCCCGACAAAGACAGGCCAGGTGTGTGGTAAATGTACATACCACCATATCTTGAACCACGAGGCGCCGTCTAATGAGGCCATTTCCGAAACCCGTTTTTCATGAGAATATCGTGTCAGAAGCATTAAAATCAATGCGACCCCGACGAATCGACCAGCCTGACCTGCCGAGACAATAAACCAGCTCTGTCGCAATACCATCGGCACATTGCAAACCGCCAACATCCTGAGAAGAGAAACCGCAACCAGAGAAGCTGGAACAAACATGACCAGAAATATCGTGGTGCGCACCGTCAATGATATTAGTCGGCAAGTCCTGCTGGCTCTGCCGGTCTTTTCCAATATCAAAGCCCCAAAAGCAATCAAATAAGCCATCCCTGCTGCAGCCGCAGCTATAACCAGCGACCAGCTTAATTCATCCAAATGCAGCCTGAAAAACTGCTTAAAAACCTGCACATCAGTCATATTACTAATCAGCAGCGCCAAAGGTGCTATCAGTGAAACTCCAACCAGAATAACCAATACAATCCACCGCCACCTCTGGGATTCGAATTCGACTGTCCCGGTAGCAGCAGCAGGAAGGTCCCAGGAATGCGAATTCTTACCCAACACAATTGCCAGTATCAGCGCTACAGTCGATACGGGCCAGGCTGCCCGGGCCACATAACTTTCCGAACCTGTCAGTTGATACAGGACCGCCAGTTCTGTCCCTATGGTCTGAATACCCGCAAGGTGGAAAGTGGCAAACTCAGACAGGGATAAAACAAAACACACCCCAAATGCCAACAACAAAGGACGGGCAAGCAAAGGCAGTGTAATACTCTTAAACATCTGAAAACCATCTGCATCGAGAGATGCGCAGTCCCAGATTTGTCGGTCGATATTTCGCCATCCCTGAGCAATCAATAATGCAGCCAAAGGCCAATACCATAAAATCAAAACCGAAGAAGAGCTGAAGCTGCCGACAAATCTGGCAAGCTCGCCTCTGCTGGACAGGTACGCTCCCAGCCGAGAGGTCGGGCTTAACAGCAGCATCCAAGCATAGTAGAGAACATAACGCGGCAGAACCAGAGGCATTAACAGCAATAACAGCAGAAGGTCCTTGTAAGCACGGCATGTTCCAAGAAGTCGTCCGGGGACCCAGCCTAAGAGAACAGCC
This sequence comes from uncultured Pirellulales bacterium, assembly GCA_964634515.1. Classification (GTDB taxonomy): domain Bacteria; phylum Planctomycetota; class Phycisphaerae; order Sedimentisphaerales; family Anaerobacaceae; genus NIOZ-UU13. The sequence continues at coordinate 10,917 of CAZWME010000044.1, forward strand.
GCTGTGGCGATAACTGCAGCCAGAGCGAAAGAACGAAACATAGAAGCGAAAATCTGGTTACCGATTTCCAATTCGGACCACACCGATATACCCTGGGCAAAAAGAATTACCAGAGGCAGAAAAATTACCACAGCCCACAGAGTCAGAGAGACTGTGGTCAGGAACCTCACCGAAACATTATCATTATTCACCGGAGAATCTCCCGCGCAGTCTGGATGGCTATCGACAACTCCTCGGATACCTTTTCATAAGAGACATCCAAAGACTTTGGAACAGCATATAACTTAAATTGTCCGGCAAGAGCCGAACGTATAGGAAAATTATGTGAATCACTTCGGGCCAGTATTTGCTCAAGCTGTGCGCTGAGGAGAAAGTCCATCAGTTCATTGGCTTCTTCGGTATGGGTAACGCCCTTGATAACAGATGCTGTATTTGGTATTACCAGAGCACCGTCACCACCCTGGTCCAGATAGTTCATCGCCACGGGCCAGCCGTTTCGCTGGGCGGCATAAACATCGTCGGTATCGGTAAAACAAATATCCGCCTGTCCGGTCGCAATCATTCTCACTGCTGTGCTGTTGCCCGGGACCAGACGTACTTCATTGGCTCTAAGTGCTTCCAGAATTTTCCGTGCGTGGTCGTGGCCGTAATGAGCAAACCAGCTCGCCACGTCTCCGCCGGTCGTACCGAATTCAGGCGTAGCCATAACCATCCGCCCCTTCCACTTGCTGTCAAGCACATCCTCAAGACATTGTGGAGCATCATTCGGATGGACTCTATTGGTATTGTAAGCAATAACACGGGCCCGCAACGCAAAACCATACCAATGGCCGTTGGGGTCGGCAAATCTATTGGGCCAATTTTTCGTTCCGGCACCATTGTATGGGGCCAACAGTGACTCATGCGCCAGCCGGATTGTGTGGAAAATCTCGCCCGACCAGAAAACATCAGCAACCGGCGAGGCGGCCTCGGCCCTTATGCGCTGAACAAGACCAACTGTCTTGCCGGCCTCTGTATCGAACCGAGACAACACTTTAATACCCGTCAGCTTTTCAAACTCGGCGATCACAGGCTCAGCAAGAGCCTGGTCAACCGAGCAATACAGGACAACCTCCCTGGCGTTGTCACCGGGACTTTTTCTGCAGGACAATAAAAACAAAGCTGTCGAAATTACAAACAGACTTTGGAAAATAACTGTTATTTTTTTCCGCATACCGGAAATCCCTCATCTTGCAGCCAAAAAAACCGGTTACAAAACTGCAAACTGTTTTTTGCGTCCCGGATTCTCACTCAACGCCTGATTGTTCGAGCTGACCAAAATATTTCTTTATTGATTCTTCGTATTTGCGAGGAATAAGATTATCGCTGATGGCCTCGGCGGCGCTGTCTCGGCCTTCTTGAACAACTTCGGAATAATCACGCATGGCCTGGCCTTTAACCTGAGAGGCCTTGAAATACCAACTGGCGATGACAGGTCCCTGTCCCGGCTCGTTTTGCAGGCGGGTTTTCATCGTGGATGTTTCGCCCGTTTCATCAATTGAGCGCGGGCCGTAACCCATTCCCGGCCCTCCCGTACCGGACCCGTATTTGTCGGATAATCCCTCCATAAACGGCCCTTGGCCGCCAAGACCCATTCCCTCTCCCAGACAACCGATGGCACGACTAATCTCAGCCAGGCTGGCCTCGGTCAACATCAATTGCTGTTTAATACTTTCAAGCTCGTCCAACTGTTCCATCACAGCCGCCAATTCGTCTCCGGATAATCCACCTGCTCCGGCGCCGCAACCGGCCATAGCACTGCCGAGACCCGAACAGCGGCTGGAAGCCGACCGAAAAACAGCGGCCTTGCGCAACAGCTCCGCTATCTTTTCAGCAGACAGGCCCTGTTTTTGCAGAGACTGACGCAATTGCTTGTCACTCAACTTATCAAGCTTTTTACTCAGCCCCAGTTTTTCCAGCTCCTTCTCAAATTCCTCATTTTTCTCTGCCAGTTCCTGAAGCTGTTTGGCCAAATTCTGCAACTGTTTGGACAGGTCTTTTTGCTGCTGCTGGCTTAATTTACCTTCAGCCAGTTCCTTCTGCAGTTGATTCAACAGATTGGAAGCATCTGCGAAATTACCCCTGGCCAGCGCTAAACGCAATTTTTGTGATAAAACGTCCGGCGAACCCTGCAACTGTTTAAACATCCGCTGCATCAGGTTCACAGATTCAAGCTGCATATCACTCCGCATCTTTTTGATTTTATCAGAAAGGTTACCAAGTTCGCGGATTGCCTGCCGTTTGATATCCTGCGGTTTGGCATCTTCGGGCATCTGCTCTAATTTACTCAAGGCATCAGCCAATTCAGGCTCACCCAACTGTTTGACCGCCAGCTTGACCGGACTGGCGGCCTCTTTGATATCAACTTTGGCCTGCTGGGCCTGTTGTGCATGTTCTTCCTCTTGACGTTGCTTTCTCAGGAACCCGAGAAGGTCTTTCTGCGGCATATAAAATATTAACGCTACGGCTAAAAGCCACGTACTGACTGCATAAATCCAGCACCTTGAAGGTCGGATGGGAAAACGTCCCTGAAGATTTATATGCCGGGCGGTTTCCCGGGCTTCCCTGCGCGCCGCAGCAGCGAAATGGTCTTTCGAGTCCGATAACGCTAATGTCGTACTGAAACGCTCGTGCAGTTTCAACCGTTCGTCAAGCAGCAATGACAGTTGCATGCGCCCCGGCCATCTGAAAAGCCAGAGCAAAAGAACCAGAGCTGCCGCCACAGCCCAAAAAATCCAGACGCTCCTGTAGTTGATAACACTTAAAGCCAGCAGGCGTTCGGTCAGAACGGCCAGCACAGCAACAATCCCACCGGCAGTCAGTACCCGCTCCGTATATTTGAGAAATAGATTAATATTGCAGCGAAACCGAACCACCCGGAGTTTTTTTTCGAGTGCTTTCAGCATATACAGC
>CAZWME010000045.1:0-13787 GCA_964634515.1 uncultured Pirellulales bacterium
CATAAAGCGGGATATTTTAACCTTGTTCTTAAGCACACCTGCACCTTTCATAATCTCTCCTTTCATCAACCATTCACAAAGTTTATATGAAATAGACCGGCTCTGGTGAGATTATAACGTACTGTAATTGATATGCAATTGCTTTTCAACGCCGCTTTGGATTTGAATCGAAGTAGTCAATGATTGCGTACACCTCATTGTTAAGTTTCTTCATATCCTCAAGCAGCTTAATATATGGCTTATATTGATAGTTGATTATTCCCTTATTTGAGTCACGGTTAGATGGGTCTGTACTCAAATCTTCCGGATTATTGTCTCTGTATTTAAACCAGTGCCAGCCAACACAGCTTTTGGATTCGAGAAGCCCTATTGTGAAATGCTGATAAAAGCGGCCTCTGTCCTTCTGTGTCGGGACCAGCCACCCGGCCCCTGAATTATTTGCCAATCCGGAGTCATGCCCCTTTGCGTAGAACTCTGTAATGATAAAAGGTTTGCCCGATTCCCGGCTCCACATTGCCATCCTCTCCGGGTCCGGCTCCCAGGCGCCGTAACAGTTGACCGCCACCGCATCCAGATACTTACCTGCTGCCTTGAATATTTGGGGAATGCGCAGTGCCCTTCCGTGCAGCCTCGAACCGAGACACAGATGGTTCGAATCATATCTGCGGATGGCGTTCGTGGTTATCCGGTAATACCTGTCAAACGCATACGCAACAAAAGCCTGCCTGTCGGCATCAGTTATGTCTTTGGGCGATGCCTGCTTTCCTTTTCTTTTATTAAACCATTCCCGGGCTGCCTCGTAGCCGTATCGAAGGTCCGGATTATTCACGTCAAGCAGCAAAGACCTGTCCAGCATATCAGAAACGACGGGCATTTCATTATCCGAAAAATGTCCTATCAGCCACGGGTCATTTTTGGTTGCCAAGAGCTGCTTTGCGTATTCATCGCAAAACTTTTCAAAATCCGGATGAAACACGGGAATACATCTGTTAGGGTATCCAAGATGCCCGGGCTCCTGCCAGACAAGTTTTTTAGACCTGCCGAACGAACCCATGAAATTCCATGAAAGTGTATATGCCAGCCGTTGTGATGTTGTCCTCAGAAGTTCTGTATCCGACCATCCACCGATACCGTTGAAGCCGTACTTCGCAAGAAGCGAAGCAGTAAACTCGGCCCACTTTTCCCATGTGCCAAATCTTTCCCTGGCCGGCTTTTGGCTTATCTGAGATTTTCCCCTGCGTACGGAACATACGCCGATATTAATATACAGATTCCCTTCGGGGTCAACAAGCCACCATCTGCCGGCCGTTTTCTTAGGATAAAAATAACCTTTTGCCTCGGTCCTGCTGTCAGCTCTGCCGCCATATTGGTTATATGGGATTTTCTTTGAACCGGGCCTGAAACCATCCAGCAGTTCTATTGTGCGGGTATCGCGCAACTTCCACTGTTTGTCTGTGGGTTTCCTCTTAACCGGCACCTTAATAAATTTTTGCTCAGAAGCCTGGCTTGCCTTACCTGCGGCCAGAGCCGGATTGCACAAAGAGTCTGTCGTAACCAACAACAATCCAATGAGAATCAAAGCATAAAATATCTTGTGCATTTTAATTAATCCAATCGCACTTCTATCGTTTGTTTTGTGGTTTTATCGAGTTTGAAGGTGCCGGTAAGTTTTTGGCCTCCGATTTGAGCGGCAACTTCGTATTGGCCATAAAAGCCGCGGAATTTTGCTTTGCCTGCAGCATTGGTTGTTGTTTCGAGCTGGGTCCACCATTTTCCTTTAATTAGCTTTTTTAATTCATTGTAAGCAGGCTTAGGTGTCATATCGTTTCCAATAAGACCGGCCGGGGCCCGCTGCCATGCATTCTGATCGGTGAAGTCCCACCATGTAATGGCCTCAACAGCAGGATGCGAAAAGAGGACACGATAAAACTCAGCAACCTGTTTAGCCTGTCTTTGTTCACCTTCCGGCGTACTGTCCCAACGGAAATTGGGGTCTTTGCGTTGTTTTTGGAGTTCCCAGCCCTGTTTGCCTGAAACGAGGGTCGTTTCGGTGTAATGAAGCGGTTTTCCGAATTTTGCAAATCGCTCGCAGGTTTCCCAAGCTTTCTGCGGGCCCCAATAGCCGCCGTGCATATGTGATTGTATGCCGACGACGTCATAAAGCGGCTGTCCATTGTCATCGACCAATTTTGAAATTACCTTGTCGGCGTAAGATTGGTCGGTTCGATAGTCGTTGATGAGAAGTGTAGCATTGGGATTGCCGTTGCATGCCCTCTTGAATGCCTCACGAACATAAGCGGCGACGCCCATTTTGTCGATAGCTTCGGTCAATATCGGCGCACGCTCCTTACAGCCGGGGCGGTCGTAATGTGTTGCCTCGTTAACTACGTCCCAGATATCGACTTTGTTTTTAAATCGTTTGGTGCATCGCTCAATCCGGTTCATCTGCAGCCGCATTGCCTCCTTAGGGTCTTTGGGGAGCCAGCGAGACTCGGCGTAATTCCAGGCCAGCGGGTGGCCTTTGGTTATTATGTTTTGGCTTTTGCACCAGCGGACAACTTCATCGGTCCGTTCATCGTCCAGCTTACCGCGTTGCCGTTCGTAATTCCACCAGTAGAAAGGCAGCGTAGCAAAATTCAGCAGCTCAGCGAAACGCTCGGCGTAGGCGGCGTTGTCCAGGGGTGTCCTGCACCTGTTCAGCTTGAAAATATTGCAGCCGAACAGGAACTTGTGCCGAGTTTGTTTTATGCTTATTGATGATCCTCTCTTAAGCGATTTCCCGTCCGGGGCAAGAAGTTTCAAGGATGCACTTGCCATACGGTATTTCTCGATGCGGTTATCGGCCTTGTTGAGAATGTGGTCGTTTTGTTCTTCTGCGTTGAGCAGAGATGTCGGTAAGGCCAATGAAGCCGCACTCAACCCCGTGGCCTTGAGAAAAGTCCGCCGGTTCATAAATCAACCTTTCAAAAGTATGTTAAAATTTTGCTCCCGATTCTGGATATTCTGTTTTTTACTTATACGGCCTCATTGACCATTTCAATTTCTTTGAATTTGCAGAAAGATCCAAGCTCTTTTGTTATATCTCCATAACAAGTCTGACGATGTAAACCGCTCGACCAGTTTTTCCATAGTTTCTCTATATCGCCGTCCACCTTTACTGTGATTTTAGTACGGCAGCCTCTGCCAATGTCCGGAGCGTCGATGATCTCACCGGTGAAGTATAGCAAATTATCAGTACCGACCAATTTTGCCTGAGTAACTTTTTGACCTTTACGCATAAAGACCTGCGGTACGACCCCTTCTCTTCGCTCCATAACAGTTCGCAATTTGTACGGGGCGGCCGGGCCATTGGGTCCATCCATTTTTGTTGTTCCCAGACAGTGAGCCAAAATGATGCTGCTGTTGGATTCATCTACAGTTGGGTCACTTATAAACCCGGGTTTTCCTGACAGTCCCTGGAATATTATGTGAGTCATAGCAGACTGCAAATCCGATTCACAGATACCGCCTAATCCCATGTTATTGAGCCTTGTGAAGCCGATGCAGGGATAAGCGGGCAGCTTGATGGTTTTGTCCCACATGGTGCCATAACAATCAATAGTCATTACAGTTGCATCTTCCTGATCAAGCATATCTTCAAGAGCCAATGCGAGCTTGCAGGATTTGAATATATCTGCTCTCGAAGGTTCCACAACTTCGGCGGCTCCTTTTATCCATTGGGCGGTTTCGGTTTTTGCCCGGCTGTCGCTCACACTATTATAGGCATCTAATACCTGCTGAAGTCTAATTTGTTTAATCTCTGTGCCGAATTTACTTTTCATAGACTCGGCATAGCTCCTAAATGAACGAGTTGAAAGGTTGAGAATCCTGGCTTCTCTTAAATGATGGATCGCACGGAAAGGTCTTATGGCAACCTCCAATTGCTTGTAATCGCTGGTGAGCATGCACTCCATCTTTGCTCCCAGAGGTTGCTTTTGGAGAGAGCCGAAGCCGGTCCAGCCGTGCCCGGAATACGGAACGGCAAAGACCACTGTAGGTTTACCCACGCTAAGAATTTCGTTTAAGATAGGCCTTACTCCGATGTTGAAATGAATCAAAAGGATACCGTCCATTTCCTTTAATATGTTTTTGAGAGGCCCAACCTGCTCTGCAGAGGTAACAAGTCTGTCTATAACAAATTCTACATCGGACAGCTCGTCTTTTAGTTTTGCAAACTCTGATTCATAAAATCGGATTTCTTTTCTTAAGTCCATCCTTGGTTCCGGCCAGAGGCCGTGTGAGGTCCCCATGTAAATTCTGGCCACCTTAACTTTTGTTCCTCTGCAGCCAGGACTTATAAGTCTGGAACCTCGTGGATTTGCGCCAAATGCCGAAATTCCCGAACTGCCGAGGTATAAAGCGCTTCCTGCTGCTGTTATTTGCAGGAACTTTCTTCGGTTAATTTCTTTGTCCATTATAACCTCCTTTTTCATAGTTTTGTTGAGCGTCTATTAACTATTTGCCTTTTATATCAGCTTATTCGGAACTTAGCTTTATAGTCCAGATAAATGCACTCTGGCCCAAAGGTGATTTATATTTAACTCAAGAGCTTTTTCAAACCGGGCCTTTGCCTCTGTTTGCATGCCTTTACCTAAGTACCCTAAGCCCAGCAGGTAGTGTGTATTTGCCGTTCTAATATTATGGGCCTGCTTTTCTCCGAACTTAGCAAAGAATTCCACAGTAGGACGAGGCTTTGCCGAGGCTATTAAATCGTCAAATATCTGCCGGGCTTTATCTTCCTGACCGAGTTTCTTAAGAGCCAGTCCCTTGTAATAGCTAAATTCAGATCTTTGCACCTCAACCGATGCAGATTTTTCAAAATACTCTTCGGCTTTTTGATTGTCACCCAAGGCTTCATAAGCTTTTCCAATGAAGAAGAAGGTTTGGCAGGTCCTTCTGTCTCGTTTCGGCCTTCCCACGTTGAGATTTTCTGGATATTCGAGTGCCGCTTCAAAATCATTTAGTGCCTGGCGATATCGTTTGCTGTCAAAGTTCTTTTGACCTCTGAGCAGATAAGCATCGACGTAAACGTTGTGTATCTGGCCTCCGCCCTCCCACGTATTGAATATCCGGCCGGCAAGTAATTCAATTGCCTTGTCGTATTGCTGTAAGAGCACAAAAAGAGCGATTTGGCGAGACAGGGCATCATCACGTTTTGCTATCGTAGTATGATTATCTTCAAGGAGCTTGAGTCTTTTCTCGGGCGATACCCCCCCCGTCTCATAAAGCTGATCCAGCTCATAAAAGACTCTTGGGTCTGTTTTGTCACAGGCTATTGCTTTTTCCAGGCTGTCAATGGCCTTGGGGAGATTATTCTCCATTCTCGCGTAGGACAATCCGAGATTTCGATGGACTGTTGAAAAATTGTCATCCAAATTCACTGATTTTTCCCATTCTTTTATTGCTATTTCAGGCTGATGGTCGTAAAGAAGATTTCCCAGATAATAAGGAGCAAGGGCGTCCGAAGGATTATTATTCATGGCGCTTCTTAGCACATCTATTGTCTCGAAGCGAAATGGGAAACAGAAATCGGGGGGCATTTGGCCTGCTTTGCGGTAGTATTCGGAAGCCTTTTTAGCATTTCCGTTTTTCTGGTTAAGATACCCAAGATAATAATTGACCATAGGGTGCCGGCGTACCTTGTTATTTGAATCGGATAATACGGACAGGCAGTCGATTGCTTCATCCCATAGGCCACAATTGCTGTAATCAACCGCAATTTCGATATAAGACTGTACTTCGCCACGGCTCTTTACCCTTAAGGTTTTTAAAACTTCTTTTGATTCTCTTCTAAGACCCGTAGCTTTTTTTGCGAGGTAAAGTTCATATCCTGCCCAAAAGTCGAGTGTGTCAAAATCCAGAGCCTTTAATGCTGTTTGGGCGGCGTCATCAAACCGTCCCAATTGTCTTAACACAGCAGACTTTAGGTTCAAAGCCTTTGTGTTCCATGTATTTGTGGCAATTGAGCGGTCGATATGTTTCAAGGCTGTCTGGAAATCTTTTCTGATGCAGTCGATTTCAGCCAGATGATAATACGCGGCTGTATGAAATCCGTAACTCCATGTTGCCTTATATAAGGCGTCGTATGCGGCATCGCAGTTTCCCTGGAACTTCAAGGCCAGCCCCAGATAGTAGTAAGCCTGACCGCTTTTCGGGCTGGTATAATTTTTTGTGATACGTTTGATTGCCTGATTCAACTTTTCTTGTGACTGGTTAAACATTCCCCGCTTAAGGTACAGAATTCCAAGCTCCGTATTGACTCGTGAATCCCCCGGGTCTCTTTTTAACGCTTCTTCGTAATAGGGATATGGCTCAAGAGCCGCATTGTGAAATTGGTCCAGACGCTGGCCTGTTAAGTAAAGTTCTTCAACCGTTTTAATGTCTTCGGGTTTCGAGGGAGGCTTAACCGGTTTTGGCATCGGAGCCCCTTCCTTTTCGACCGGCTTGTAGGCTATAAGTTCTTCGCCGGTTGAGGACAGCAGCGAAACTCGCAAATTTTTCTCTCTTACGCCGGCGGCAAGGGCTACCTCTTTGCTGAACGGTTTATCCGGTCCAATGTCAATCCGCTGCCTGAAAACCACCTTATCACCGGCAGTTAGTATCACCCTCGCATTTTTGTAGGTTGATGTGGCATTAAAACCGATTTTTGCTGTATTTTCCTCAGTGACCTGGAGATTTACAGCGGCTTTAATGTTGGCGTTCTTTACACTTGTTATTTGCCGAACAGGATACCAGTATTTCTTAATAATTTTCACTTCATAAGGTTGAATCCAGCTATAATCCGGTTGATTGTCCGAATAGGCACCGGTCATAATTTCTATATATGGGCCGTCGGTTTCGGTTAGAATTTTGTCCCACATTTGGCCGCGAGGACCCGGGCCCCATTGCCACAATTTTTTACCCGGAGCGATATGATGATTGGCCACGTAAGCGGTACCTGCTTGTTTGCCGTGGTCATAGCCTGCAAAAAAGTCGTCCTTGTAGTTCCAGGCAAAAAACGATATCGGCGATGGATGATTTATCCACCAACTGAGGTCCACTCCTTTTGTGTAATCCACCCCGGAGTACCTTTCGTATGAAATAGGCCAGCTTGCAAACTGGTTCTTGCCGTGGTAAGTGGCATATTCGGTACTGGGAGGAAAAATCACCTGGTAGTCCTGATTTGCATGGACAGCAACATTTGCCCAGCACAGAATAGAATTAACGAACGGTGTCCTGTTGATAATTTTGATAGTTGCTTCCATATAGGATTTTTCAGGATAGACGGTTATACCTATCAGCCATTTGGTTCTATGGCGAAGCTCTAATTCCCCGAACCATACGGTCTTGCTGCCATCAGGGTTTTCCTGCAGTGTGTAGTCAACCGGCATAAAAGTTGTCGCCCTGTGATGGTGAGGGATGCACCATTCTATACCCCCGGATATCCACGCCCCGAGCATTCCAATAAGTGCCGGCTTTATCACGTGCTGGCGATAAAGAAAATCGTAGTTGTTTGTTTTGTCTAATGCGGAAAAGATGCGGCCTCCGATTTCCGGAAGAACACAAATCTTCACATATTCGTTTTCAAGGTAAACCGCCCTGTAAGTTTTATCCTTTCGACTATCGGTCAATACGTCCTGCATCGGATAAGGATATACCCGCCCCTGTGCTCCCTGGTATGTTCTGCCGGTATAGAACCTTGGATTTGGGTCCGGTTTTCCTACTTCGTATGTAGGAATGACCAGCGGCTCTTCATATATCTTTACGGTGGCATCTGCCGGGGTGATAAAGAAAGTGAGTAATGTGATTAATAAGATAACCACCCTGGTAAAATATTTTTTGCCAGCCACATGAATCCTCCAGAAGTTTTCATATCTTTAAAAGGTTGGCATATTTTATCATCAGTGATTTTGTTTGTCCCGAATTAAATTGAACTACGACGATACTATTTTCGCCCATTTCGATGAATTCTTTAACCCTGCCGAGACCGAAAGAATTATGTCGAACTAACTGGTTTGTCTTAAAATGAGGTGTGTTTTGGCTGATATGGTCATGGTCATCGTAGTTTTCATCTTCTTCAGCTTGTTCGGATATTTCCCGGCCGAGCTCGAAAATAAACTGCGACTGTATGGTGCGCAGCATCTGGCCCCGCACTGTCCGGTACCGGGCGTAACTAATATGCAGGCCGGTTTTGGCACGGGTTATGCCTACGAAAAAGAGCCGACGCTCCTCTTCCAGTTCGTCCAGGTCTTCGCGGGAATTAGACCTTTCGTGGGGCAATATCCCTTCTTCAACGCCAACGATAAAGACATTTTCAAATTCGAGCCCCTTTGCGGCGTGAAGAGTCATCAGTGCAACACGGTCACTGGATTTGTCGTAAGCATCGGTGTCACTGAAGAGAGATATCTGTTGAAGATAATCGACAAGTGAGGGCTGCTCCGCCTGTTTGTCGTAAGCGGCGGCGGCGTTTATCAGTTCGTTAGCATTTTCAAGCGCGCTTTCGCCCTCGGGCCCGGCGGCGAGGAAAGAGTCGGCTAATCCCGATTCGGCAAGAACACGTTCGGCAAGAGGTGCGATCGGACCGTCAATTTCCTTCTTGAACTGTTCGAGCATATTAACAAATACGGTGAGCTTTGCCTTTGCTCCCTTGGAAAGAGATTCGACATGCCCGGACTTCTTCATTGCTTCAAAAAGATTGATTCGGTTATTGGCGGCGTAGGCTCGAACTCTGTCTGTCGTTACTTTTCCTATGCCACGGGCCGGGGTATTAACAATTCTCAATAACGCAATTTCATCGTCAGGATTGACAAGGACTTTCAGATAGGCGAGCAGGTCACGGATTTCTTTTCTCCTGTAAAATTCGATACCCCGGACAATCTGATAGGGTATCTTATTCTGAATGAATATCTCTTCAAAAGCACGGCTCATAGCATTAACACGATAGAATACGGCCATATCTTTGAGTTTGGCGCCCTTTTGAGTCAGCTCATTTATCTGCTGGGCGACTGCCTGGGCCTCCTGGGCCTCATCCTCGAAGACATCTATGACGGCATCCCTGCCGGAAGGTTTGGTTGGGATAAGCTTTTTGGCTTTTCGATTTCGGTTAAATGCAATTAAGCTGTCGGCCATTGCAAGGATGTTCGGAGTGCTGCGAAAATTCTCTTCGAGTTTGATGATTACTGCGTTGGGCCAATCCTTTTCAAAGGCCAAAATATTTCGGATGTCAGCCCCCCGCCAGCGGTAGATGGACTGGTCCGGGTCGCCGGTTGCGCAAATATTGTTGTGCTGTGAAGCAAGGGCTGTGGCAATTCGATATTGAGCGTGATTTGTGTCCTGATATTCATCGATTAACAGGAATTTGAAGCGTTCGCCAATCTCGCGACAAACATCGGGGCAGTCCTGCAGCAAAAAGGCCGTTTTCATTAGTAAGTCATCAAAATCCAGGCCGTTTCGCTCACTCAGGATGCGCTGATAGCCCAGATATATTTCGGATAACGTGTTAGAAAAAAAATCGTTGGCATCTTTTTTGAAGGATTCGGCGTCTATCAGCTTGTTTTTCAAGGTGGAAATCGCATCGAGCATTCGGGCAGGAGAAAAGTTGGTCGTATCAAGTTCGCAATCTTTGACCGCCTGCTTTATGCATCTGGCCTGGTCGGAGGCGTCATAGACACTGAAGTTGGATTTGATACCGGCTTTGTCTGCATATTTGCGAAGAATTCTGACACATAAAGAGTGAAAAGTACTGATATGCGCCCCGGCACAGGCGCCAAGGTTAAACGCCCTTTGGCGCATCTCCTCGGCGGCTTTGTTCGTGAATGTTATTGCACAAATATTATATGGATAGACACCTGAGTCGATAAGTGCCGCGATGCGATATGTGATTACGCGGGTTTTGCCGCTGCCGGGACCGGCAAGAACGAGAAGCGGCCCTTCAAAGTGAAAAACAGCTTTTCTCTGAGAAGGGGTCAATTGTTGCACAAGTGTATCGTCCATAACTGAAACCAGCCGTATCACACCGGGCAGGCGTGTATTGAGTTCGTTAGACGTCGGTTTATTTTGCTTGTTCTGATTGTTTCCTGAGTTTTTCTGCTTCGGCTTCCAATTGTCTATAAAACTCAGGTTTTTCAATTCTTATCCGGCCAAGCAGAGTCCGTCTTAAGTAAAGTGGATATAGCTGGTCATTCAGGAAATCACGCAGCGCAAAGGATCTAAACTGTTGAAGTGTGGGCAGGTTAATCCTAAATTCAGGGTCATCATGTTTTACCTTGTAATAGTTCCAAACTTGCTCCGCCATTTTTTCACTATTGAATGAACCGTCATCATCACGAATTGCATATAAGTAATAACTTTCCCTTAACATCATAGTAATCATTTCTTTTGCGTCATTTATTCCTATAGCATCGAGTTCCTCTTTGAAGCGTTCCTTTACGTATTCATCGACTATGGGATTTTTAAATTCCTCCAGGGGGTACAGTTGTCTTAGTTGAGTATAAATCTTTTGTGCGTGGCGTTTGTGCCCTGCGTAATAGAAGGAATTTACGGCATTTTTGAGCATATTGCGGTGGCCGTTCTGAAGGGATACATAACGTTGCTCGTCTCCGGCCTCTATGTATTTTTCGAGAGTTGTAAGCACTGATGTATTGTACGACTCGAACATCCTCAAATCCGGCCGTAAAAAAACCTCTTTGAGTATCCGCTCCTGAGGTTGCTCTGAAGAGTCCTGTGAAGATGCGGGAAGCTGTAATTCGTAGATGAATATTTTGCCGTTACGGAAGAGATCCTGCAGGCTATGAAATACGATTCGGTCTGCGTTTGTTTTAGTTGCGTCTATTTCACGGTCTTCCTCTTCGGCAAGTATTTTCAGACCTTTAATAGCCCAGTAAATTGCGTGACTATCTGGGTGCCGCCAATCCAGAGGCAGATGTGTATTCGGGTCGCTAAAATCAATAGGGCCGCAACTTCTGTTTACCTCTCGCATTAACACGGGATCAAGTTTCCATACTTTACGTAACTGCCAGGCTTTGGCGAAAATATCAAATTTCTTAAGGGCTTCTTTGCCTCTGAACTCGTCTATTATCTGGCCGGCGGCGGGATCAAACCTTTGGGAGTTTTGCCTTAAAGATAAATAATTGCTCACAAACTCACTGTCGTCTGAAAATGTATCATCGGCTGATTTTAACGCATTGATTAACGAGGCCATATTCGGATCTTCGGTAATTTCCTGCCAGGAGAGAGGTGCTTCAGCGAGTGCATCGAAATACGGATTATCCGCAGGGCCGAGAAGCGGCTCCAGTGCCAGGGCCAATTGCAATTTGTAGTATTTATGTGCATCATCTGATACACCACCAATTTTGTGCTGGAATATCCTGCCGAGCTCACGGAAAAGCGAAATGTTTTTGAGTTTATATTTGTCGATAGCCTCGTCACGGAGCAGTTCATAACCGTTTCTGACCCATTGCCATCTTTGGTCCGGCTGTGTCTCTGGTATGGCGACCGAGATGTTATAAGCCATATTCCATGCGTGGAACTCCCAGACCGACGCGAATCGAGGCTGCAGGATTGTTATCCATTCGGCAAGCTGTCTGGCGTCAAAGAACTGGCCTTCCTCTTTTAGTTTATCCGCCCGCATCCATAAGATATCCACGATCAGGCCGCGAAAGGCTCCAGTTGCAATGGTCGCGAATGCCAGTGAAGGAGGAATGTTTTCGGGTGTGTCGATTATCAAATCCATATCCTGGCGCTGGCGGTTTATAGAGTCAAGCTGTACACCGGCGCCGATAAATAAACCAACCGCAAGAACTATACAAACAAAACAGATTATTTTGTCTCTTAAACGCATAAAAAATGTAAAAATGAACTACACAATAATTTTAGCAATTTCCCGATAGCTGAAAATAATTAAAGCAAGAATCAGCAATAAAAGTGATTTAATACAAACCATGACAACGCCGCACCTGGCTAATACCGTCCAGCTCAATAATAGCCCGGGAACCATAAACCTGGTAGGGTTGTATTTGTCAAACTGCGGTAAAAGGCTGACCATCCACTTGATAGTATAAGTGTAAATCACACTAACATTTTCACTTAGAAAGCCGAAGGATTCCATAACAAAGCCGCTGATGCACGATGTTGAAAAAAGTACGAGGCAGAGCAGTATAGCCACAGGGAAAGACAAAAAAGTCGAAGCCAATGTACCCAGGCATGCCAGAAAAATCAAACGAAACAGTATTAGAAAAATAACTCTTATGAAGTTGCCTGTGAAACTATCCGCCTTATAAAGCACTTCTATGCCGTCAGGGGGAAAGAATATGACCGTGCTGTTTAGTGGATAGTTCTGGAATGCAACAGCCAGACGGCCATGTTTGGGTATAACATTGGCGGGGATTACTATTTCATGGAAATCCCGGACTGAGTTTTTGTGAACCTGGTCGTAGATGGGAGTTTCGCTTTCTGTGCCATACTTGTCGCCTGCAATCCATCTGCCATAGACCTGCATATCGGGGGGGTTAACCGCAACGTCGTATTTGAATCTTACAAAGAAATGTTGGGCAAGAGACTTAACGTTGTCGAATTCCCATGTCAGTATCTGGCCGACATCGGCGGCTCGATTCGCAAGCTGTTTTTGCATAGTGATCTGGGCGATCATTTCCTCATATGATACATTTTCGGGTAATCCATTACTTCTTTCAAGTTTCCTGTAAGTGTCCTCGACTTCCTGCGAAACATCGATCGCCGGGACAGTTAGGGATGCCCTTGCAGTAAAAAACTCGTAGTTGGCCTGCATCCGTTCAAGCTCAGGAGCCTTGGTGAATTTCGGCATGTAAATAGTAATTGTGTATATTATCGCTGCAAATAAACTGAGCAAAACCACATCTAATAATATTACTCCGAGCAGTTTGCCCAGAAGAAACTCGAATCGGCGAATGGGTTTTGTGATAACTGTATATATCTGTCTTTGCTCAATGTCGCTGGTTACTGTGTAAATGGAGATTATTATCGTGAGTAAACTAAGTAAGATGCTGGTCAGTGAAAGTCCATAGCTTACGAAGGTTTGCAGTCTGCCTTTTAAGGTTCCATCGCCTGTGGTAGAAAAACCCATAACAGAAAGAAGGACAAGCAGCAGGATTAGAAAAACCGCGGCAATCTTCATCCGCAAAGCCTGCTTTATAGTATTTGTGGCGACAGCCCAGATACTACGCATCGCCTACATCTCCTGCCTGTGATTTATCAGTTGGCTCTTTGTCCTGGCCCTGGGTGGATTTCTCGTCTGTGAGCTGGTCCAAAATGCTTTTGTTGACCTGCTCGGCCTGAGGGGCCTGGGATTCGACCGGTTGTGTTGTAATTGGTTCGTTTCTAACAGAGGCTTCGGGCTCGGTCTGCTCGGTCGAGCCGGTCAGTTTACTTAGCAGTTGTTCAGCAGCTTCGGGATCGGAACTTTCGACAGGAATCACCTTTTGTGTTGCCGGAGGTTCCGCCGGGCCGTCCGGTGATACCGGTGCAGAGACAAGTTTATCGAGTATATCTTCCGTAACGGTTTGCTGTTTAAGAAAATCTCCGATTTTAGTAGTGCTGACCGCACCGCTTGTGGTCTGTGCCTGTTCTTGAGCGGCCGCCACGGTTTTGATAAAAAATGTTTCGAGTTTATCCATCGGAGAGGTTACCACACACTCGGCATTTTCTTTATGAATTAGCTGCTTTATTTTGTCGATGGTGGCATCGCTTACGGCATCGGCGGTAATTTGCCTTTTATTTGTCTGCTGTAAGAGGTC
>CAZWME010000046.1:0-13650 GCA_964634515.1 uncultured Pirellulales bacterium
GAGTTCGACCTTATGTTTTTGGGCAAATGCCTTAAAATCGGCGCTGTCGGTCAGAGGTTTTAACAAGTCTCTGGGACCGGCGAGGAAACGGCTGAACTGAAGTCCCTCATCGAGCGCGTTATGCACATAGGCCAGAGCTGTGGTTATATTATTTTTTTGAGTGTATGCCACTGCGAGGCCATACATGGATTCGAGGTCTTTTGGGTGTTTGCTGAGATAGTCCTTGAAGTGTTTTATGGCAGCGTCATACTCACCGTCAACGATTTGTGAAATTGCATCTCTGCTTAGCTTCTTGTATTGCTCCTGGGCATAGGTGGCAGGGACAAAAAAGAATAACATCATCGGACATATAAGCGACAATAACAGGGTTTTATTCGTTGCTTCCAGTAGCAGTTTGGTATGCAGCAAAACTTTGCGTTTCATTTTATTCCTCCGGTTTATATTTTTCTGTGCCTTGTTTACTCAAACCTTGCAGCATGCTTTGATAAATTCGGCGCCGCCTTGCAGGGCTTTGATATTTACCGGCAGTGTTTTATGGTGTCGTTTTGCAAGTACATTGGGCAGAGCGTCTCCGGCCTGGTCGGCTGTGAGATATTCCCGCTTTTGCAAGTACGCACCCAAAGCTACCATATTGGCGCTTTTATGGCTCCCTAACTCAACGGCCAGCTCATCGGCAGGTATGGAAATTATCTCAATTGTCTCGTCCAGTTGCGGTGCAGTATCAATCAGGGAGCTGTTCATTATTAGCAGACCGTGCTTTTTAAGACGTGGGCCGAATTTATTTAGTGAGGCCTTGTTCATTACGATTAATGAGTCGGGTTTTGCGACGACCGGACAGGCGATTTTTGTCTCTGAAATAATCACCATACAATTAGCAGTACCGCCTCGAACCTCAGCGCCGTAGGAGGGCATATATGTTACCTCTTTGCTGGCCTGCATAGCAGTCTGGGCCAGCAGTTTGCCGGTCAGCATTATTCCCTGACCGCCGAAACCGGCAATGATAATCTCTTCATAAAAACCGTTTGCTGTCATTGTTAGCCCTTCAATCGGCCCAAAGGAAAAACCTTTGTCATTTCTTTATCGATCCATTTTGTAGCTTCAACCGGGCTCATTCGCCAGTATGTCGGGCACATGCTGAGCAGCTCAACAAGCGAAAGACCTTGGGCCTTGTTTATCTGAAGCTCGAAAGCGTGTTTCAGCGCTTTTTTGGCCTTGCGTATATTAGCTGGGCTGTTCAGTGCACATCGCTCGATATAACTTACACCCGGCAGAACCGCCAACAGTTCTGAGACACAGAGAGGATAACCCTCTTCGGCAACATTCCTGCCTTTGGGCGTTGTCGCCGTTATCTGGTCAGCCATTGTTGTCGGAGCCATTTGTCCCCCGGTCATTCCATAGACGGCGTTGTTAATGAATATGACCGTTATTTGCTCGCCCCGATGTCCGGCATGCAGAATCTCACCGGCCCCGATACTCGCAAGGTCACCGTCACCCTGATAGGAAAAAATTATTTTGTCCGGATTTGTCCTTTTCATACCCGTCGCAACCGCCGGTGCTCTGCCGTGGGCGACCTCTATCATATCGACGTCAATGTAATCATACTCCAGCACCGCGCAGCCTACGGGCGCGATGCCGATAGTGCTCCCGTATATGCCGAGTTCATCGATGACCTCGGCAATCAATCGGTGAGCTATACCGTGTCCGCATCCGGGGCAATAATGCGTCGGACAATCTTTAAGAGTCGGCGTTCTTTGAAATACTGTTTTCATACTTTTGTCTTTTGTCTTGCCTCTTGTGGCTTATCGTTAACTGCCTTATTTTATCGAGAATCTCCTCAACAGTAGGTACTCCGCCGCCGGGTCTGCCGTGAAATACTACCGGAGCTTTTCCGGCTACGGCAAGTTTTACATCCTCCACCATTTGGCCGGTGCTCATTTCAACGGTCAGGAACAGCCGAAATTCATCTGCGGCTTTGCTGATTTGCTCTGTGGGAAAAGGCCAAAGTGTGATTGGGCGTATCCAGCCGACCTTGATTCCTTCTTCTCTTGCCCGGGTTACTGCCCCGCTGACGATTCTTGCTGCGATGCCATAGGCGACCACTACGATTTCGGCGTCGTCAACCTCGTATTGTTCGCATCGCACTTCGTTTTTCTGGATCTGCCTGTATTTGTCATCTAACTTAAAGTTTAGATCTTCCAATACTCCCTCACCGAGCCATAATGAGCGGACAATGTTTTGCTCTCTGTCTTTTGCCCCCGTCAACGCCCAGTCTTTCGGCGGCAATTCCGAACTTGACTTTTTCTTCAGCACGACCGGCTCCATCATCTGACCCAAAAAGCCGTCTGCAAGGACCATTACGGTCATTCGATATTTATCAGCCAGGTCAAATGCCAGCGGCATACAGTCGGCCATTTCCTGTACACTCGAAGGACCAAACACGATG
Source organism: uncultured Pirellulales bacterium (assembly GCA_964634515.1). Classification (GTDB taxonomy): domain Bacteria; phylum Planctomycetota; class Phycisphaerae; order Sedimentisphaerales; family Anaerobacaceae; genus NIOZ-UU13. The sequence continues at coordinate 2,444 of CAZWME010000046.1, forward strand.
GTTCGGTAGTCACCGTGTCCGCCTCCTCGGGTCGCCTGAAAATAATCGCTCTGTGACGGTGCAATGTTACCCAGCCCAGGACCTCCCCGCATTACGTTGACCACTACCGCAGGCAGCTCGGCGCCTGAAAGATAGCTTATTCCCTCCTGCATTAGACTTATACCCGGGCTCGATGAGCTTGTCATAGATCTTTTGCCGGTTGCCGAAGCTCCGAATACCATATTAATTGCGGCAAGCTCGCTTTCGCTCTGTACAAAGACCCGGCCTTCCTCCGGCATTCTGCGGGACATATAAGCCGGAATCTCGTTTTGAGGTGTAATCGGATATCCGAAGTAAGCATCGCATCCGGCAAGAATGGCCGCTTCTGCAAGCGCCTCATTACCGCACATTAAAACCCGCTCTTCTGTACCGATAGAAATTTGCCCTTTTTCTATCATATTCTCAATCCCTGCTTCCGACGGGGTCTATGCTTTTTCCTTAATTAGACTCGGCTTCGATTTTTTGTCCGGTTCGGAAATTGTCTCGATTTTACCGGATTGGTTACGAAATACCTCAATTATGGCTTCAGGACAGATAATGGCACATTCGCCGCAGCCTGTACAGTCCCTATTGTCGGATTGGGCCGGAAAGAAACCGTTTTTATTGGATTTAGTGGATATAATGATGCTGCCCTTCGGACATGCCATTACACACAGGCCGCAGCCTTTACATCGTTCGGTATTAATAATAATTTTGCCTGCCATCAGGGTAACTACGCTTAAATCAATCTATTTTTTACTCAATTCGTGGATTCTAACAGGCATTAGAACTCTTGTAAAGTCAAAAGGCGATGAAATAGATATGCAAATAATCATCCGGATGGCGGTAAAACGCATTGTGTGCTCCGGAATTGCCCAAATAAATCACTCAAAATTAGTGGTTATTCTCGATATTTGAATTGTACTGTTACTGCGTCTTACACGTATTTGGGATAACAACTCGCTGGACAAAAATGCCATAAAGGCTTAAACTAATCAGGAGGATGACATTAGTTCTGTGTCATTTTAGCCATAAATGAATTTTGCGAAAGTTTTTAAGATGAATACAATTAAACTCAAAGGTGGCTACGTTGTCACACCTAATAGTGTTGAATGTACCGATGTTATTATGCGCGATGGCAGAGTCGAATTTGCTGCCGGCAAGGACGACTGCGACGAAATCATCGATGTCACCGGAAAATATGTCGTGCCGGGATTTGTTGATATACATTTTCACGGTTACAACCTCTTTGAATTCACCAGCGGTCTTTATGACCCAAAGTCCGAGACCTTTGATAATAGCCCCTCTGCATATGAATATGGCCTGGATATGCTCAGAAAAACACTTGTGAGATTCGGTGTAACAGGTTTTTACGTAGGGACCTGGGCCAGCCCGGTGGAGAATCTGCGAAATTGTTATGCTCGATTATATCAATATCTGAATAAACCGCAAATCCAGCCGGGGGCCAGGCTTTTAGGTGGAATGTTAGAAGGTAGTTTCATAAATCCAAAGATGGCCGGCGCTCAAAATCCCGACATGGTTCTTGAATTTGTCACCGGCTCCTTCGATAGCATCGACGACAAAGGGATAATCAAGCTGGCCAACGTGGTGCCGGATTTTGGGCAACCCTGCTTTGAGCTTATCGAATATCTCACAAACAAAGGCATAGTAGTAGGTGCCGGACACTCCAACGCAACCTGTGAGCAGATCGAACAAGCAATCCGCGTCGGTCTTAAGTACTTTATTCACTTCACCAACGGCCCGACGGGCGGTTCCTACAAGCCGTTCCACGGCGGCGGTGCTATTGAAGCGGTCCTGAAATCAGATGAGCTGTATGCCGAGCAGATTCTGGACGGCTTCCATGTCAATCCCGCCTACGTAAGGGACATCCTCAGGCGAAAAGGCCCCGACAGGATAATCGGGGTAACCGATTGTCTGTTCGCAGCAGGTTCGCAGGTCAGGCAGTTCACCGGCGGCGGTATCCGCGGCGCTCTCAGCGAAAGCGGTGAATACTTTCAAGTTGTCGAAAAGCCCGGCACGCTCTTTAGCAGCAACTTGACAATGAACCGCGGATTTACCAACCTCCTCAATTGGCTCTCCACGGATATGCAGGGTATCTGGAACACCCGGCATGAAGCGATGCAGCTCGACCAGGCCCTTGTTACAGCGGCGAAGATATTGTCAACAAACCCGTGTATGTTGACTCAAATGGATAAAGAAGGTTACGGCTCGATTATAGATGGGGCCAGGGCCGATTTGTGCGTGCTCGACATCGCCGGCCTGCCGGGCGATTATAAGGTGACTCTCGAACGGACTATAGTTGATGGCGATACAGTTTATTCGAGCGCGTAAAAAATTGTTATTTACCGGTATTTTGGGCAGCCGGTGGGTATATTTTAACAGGAGTGCTTATGGCTTTTGAAGTCGGTGGCCGGCGGAACGTCGGCGATTGGATTGCTCTGATTAAAGAGCAAAACAATGCTTTTGGCAGCAGGTTGGACCAAATCTACGGTGATAATAAAGACTTAAAGGCCGAAGCGGCCAGGATGTGTTTGTGCTGCCTTGAACAATTTGCCGGCAGATATGGCGCAGATAGCAAAGTTATTATAGTACGCTCAACCGGTCGTGTTAACCTGTTAGGCACTCATATCGACCACCGTGGCGGTTCGGTCAATCCTGTCTGTATCAAGGAAATGTGGCTGGTGGTAGCCCCGCGGGATGACGACCGGGTCCTGCTGAAAAATGTCGATTCGGGCCAGTTTCCTGATGAGCAATTCCGTATCAGCGATTGCCTGCCAACGAGAGAAAAAATCCGGGACTGGGACACATGGTGTTACCAGGAATATGAAAAGCGCAGGAACGACCCATCGGTTACCTGGTCGAATTATATACGTGCCGCTGTCCTGTACCTGCAGCATCTCAACACAAATGATGAAGGCATGTTTTCCCCGGCGATTATGGGTATGAATATGATGATCTATGGTGATGTCCCCATAGCTGCCGGGCTTAGTTCATCATCTGCATTGGTTATGGGTGCGGCCGAGGCGGTAATACGGATAAACTCACTTGAAATTAAACCTGTCGATTTAGTTGAGCATTGGGGTTTTGCCGAATGGTATGTGGGAACAAGAGGCGGATGCAGCGACCACGCTGCAATTATATCCGGAAAGCCCGGTACAATTCTCCATATTACAGCTTTTCCAACGTTGGTAGAGAACGCTGCGCTTCCGCCCGGCCACAGCTTTGTCCTGGCAAACAGCAACATCGAGGCGAAAAAGCAGGCAGGGGCACGCGATGTCTTTAACAGCCGGGTGGCTGCATATATATTCGGTTTGATGATGCTGCGCGAAAACTTTCCTCAGTATGCCGGCAAGCTCGAACGGCTTCGAGATATCAACCCGGTGACACTTGGCGTTGATGATGTTCAAATCTATCGAATGATAAAGTCGTTGCCGGCCTCGGTCAGCCGTGCGGACATTCTGGAAATCCTTGCAGAACACGAGCAAAAGATTCATCGTGTTTTTAGAAGCCACGCCGAACCCGAACAGGGCTACCACGTTAGGCAGATATGTCTTTATGGGATAGCCGAGTGTATTCGTGCTGAGATGGTCCCGCAGTGCCTGAGAACCGGCGATATGAAAACCTTCGGCCAGTTGATGAGTGCATCCCACAATGGCGACCGTGTAACAAAAGTGGTTAATGGGCAGCGCATACCAACCGACAACAGTTATCCGGCTGAAAGGATAGATGCCCTGATAAGCGACCTGCAATCAGGAGACAAGCGGCGTATGGACCGGGCCCGGCTGTGGCGACAGGGGGGCGGCTATAATGTTAGCCTGCCCGAAGTAGATATGCTCGTTGACATTGCCCTGGCTACTCCGGGTTGTTTGGGTGCAGGTCTTGTCGGTGCCGGGATGGGCGGCAGCATTGTCGCTGTTGTCGAAGATAAACATGCCCAACAGCTCATCGAAAATATGGCCGAAAAATTCTATCGCCCGCGCAATCTAACACTGGGGGCGGAGATTATTACTCCCGTAGGTGGTCTATGCAAGATGAATATCTGATTGGGTCGGTCAGGAGATTTGTTATTTACCGGATTGTTTAAACCGCCTCTTTTAAAGCCTCGCGAATTACCTCGCAGCCTTCATTGACCGCTTCTTCGCTGATGCACAATGGCGGCGCTATCTTAACGCAGCCCCCGCCCACACCCACAGGAGCGAACATCAGCAGACCCTTTTGGAAACAAAGATTGACCACATTCCAGGCCAGTTCGTAGTCCGGCTCTTTACTGCCCTTTTTGACCATCAGCAGTCCCGCGACAAGACCTGCTCCAGGCGCAAAACCTATTACTTCGGAAAACTCGCTCTTTATCAACTGCAGATTTTTCTGCAGGACCACCCCGACCTTTGCCGCGTTCTCAATAAGTTTTTCCTGTTCGATAACTTCTGTACTTGCCAAAGCTGCCGCACAGCAAATGGGATTACCCGAGTGAGTGCTGGTCATCTCATTGGGCCCGAACAAATCCATCACCTCTTCGGTGCCGATTACTCCGCTTATGGGCAATGAGCTGCTGACTCCTTTGCCTATACAGAACAAATCCGGTACTACGTCGTAAAGCTCAAAGCCCCACCTAGTTCCGCATCTGCCGAAACCTGCCTGGACCTCGTCGAAACATAGCAAAGCGCCATGCCTGCTGCACCATTTTCTCAGGTCCTTTGCGTATTGTTTGGGCATGAAGTTAGGCCCTACTCCCTGATACGTTTCACTTATTACTCCTGCTACGTTGTCCGGCTCAACCCCAAGACGCATAAGGGTCTTCTCAAATAACTCGAAGCTGGTATCTTCACAGCGGAATCCATCGGGGAACGGCACATGAACTATCTCAGGATCGAGATTTTTTATCCACGCTTTGCCGTCACTTGAACCTCCCATCTGCTGCGCGCCGAGAGTTCTGCCGTGAAAGGCATTTTCAAATGACACAATGATGCTTTTGTCGTTTGTGCCGGTCTTTCGTCCGTATGTGCGCATTAGCTTCAGGGCGCACTCTGTACTCTCTGCACCGGTACTGAGTATGAACACCTTATTTAAGCGTTCCGGTGCAAGCCAAACTAATTTCTGTGCAAGATTAATTCTTGGCTGGTTGGGGAAACAATAAGTGGTCAACAGCGGTTTGGAGGCTTGGTGGATAATTGCATCGGCTATTTTTTTACAGCCGTGTCCGGCATTGGTAACAAGTACACCTGATGAAAAGTCAAGCCACATGTTACCGTAAGCGTCGTAAACATTTACCCCTTCGGCATGGTCCCAGATTACCGGAGGCTGACCTCGCATACTTAGGGACTCCGCCTCGCGAAGCCCTTCAATCTGTTTTATTGTCTCATCATTCGGAATAGTGCCGGAAAGTTTGCGAAACTTTGTCGATACAGGTTTAACTTTAATTGGGGTAAGTGGAAATTCTTTTGCCATATTAGTTTTGGTTTCTTTCTATCTGTAAAAATCAACACCGCAATTTTCACCGTAGGTTATTTCAACCCTTCGTCCGTCGTTTAGAATCGATAGGCGCGCCGCCTCGGTCACCAGCTCATTGTACGCACTATTTGCGGGCGTTGCCATTATACCTTCGCTGTCGAATCGCTTAATCAGCTTCTGCCGGCGGGCTAAAGCCTCTTTGTCGTCGGTCCCGCCGGATACGTCTATACACTTGCAGATATTTTTTATGATAAATTCTATCGAACGATACCCGTATCCCACCGGGGTCAGCCCTTCACCCCCAAGCTCGATATACTTAAAATAATCCGGGCTCGGCTCACTGTAATATGTCTCACCCGGCTTGCTGCCTTTTGTAATATAACAGTGTTCGATACCCCGATACTGGTCGTTGTGCACGAGCATGCCGCTTTTGTCCTCTCCCCGGCAGTACATACGCAGACCCTGAAAATTACCGCCGGGTCCTTCGTCGGGATAACCCATGATGTTTGTCACGTGCAGACACGCGTCGTTTTCCCAGATGACGCGGGCATCGGTCCACAAATAACCTGTGTTGCCGTTTGGGTATGTATCTTTTATGCCATATACGGACACCGTTTTGGGCAGCAGTCCCGTGATGAAATGCACCTGGTCAACATAATGGCAGCCGACATAAGTGAACATATCTGAATTTTCTACAGTGAACCAGTTCTGGAAATTCGAATCGCGATAATAATAGGGCTCGTTCATTTCCGCGTGGCCGATTCGAAATTCCCCGAACCTGCCTTCTCTGTATAACCGCCGGGCCATTAACGCCCTGTCATCGAGACGCTTATGATACTCGACTGCTGCGATAAGCCCTTTCTCGTAGGAGATTTTTTCGATTTCAGCCGCCTGCGAATATTTTAACACTAATGGCTTTACGCAGCATATATGCTGGTCGGCGGCAAGGGCCGCTTGTATAACCGGATAATGAAGCTGGTCCGGAACTGCAACGATTACGATGCTGCCTTTGGGCATCTTCTCAATTACTTCTCTAAATAGTTCTGGAAAATCCTGTTGCGGATCGGTATCCGTCGAAGGGTACGCCTTGAAGCTGTGAGAGGCAAATGCCTTTTGGAGGCTCTGGTCCTGTTCCAGCACCTTCAGCGGAGCGCTGTTCAATGCGCACACACTAATATCGCCCACAAGACCGAGGCGCTGAAGCTGATACACCGAAGGCAGAATCTGCACCTGCGTTATCATCCCGCCGCCAACAATACAAACCTCGGGTTTCTTACTCATCGAACTTCTCTCTCAAATAAACTTGTCCGTAATTTCGCTTCTTTCTAAAAGAAGGTCTCAAGATTTAGCATAATCATAATAGATTTCAGCGGAACTGGCAAAAGATTTTCCTTGCCTTGCAGGTATCAATTATTCTATAACATTTAGAGGTTTTAGACAGAAAAGTAACCTTTGCCGGTTTAAGAAACGCAAGGCAGTTTGCTTGTCGGGAGGGTTCGCAATATTAACACAACTGGAGGATATGGAGGTAGATTATGACAAATGTTTACAGAATTTTCGCGCTGGCGGTTACCCTTGGTCTTTGCATTACAACGTCTGGCCTGGCTCAGGAAACTGCCATAGATTCTTCTGCGGTTCTAAGTACACTCGAAAAGTACCATCCCAGATTGATGTTGAATGACAAAGACCTTGGGCACCTGAAAATACTGTATGCGAAAGACAGAGTTTTGCAGAAATGTTTGAGAGACGTTATTAAGGATGCGGATAAATGTGCTGAAAAACCGATGCTTACCTACCGAAAGATTGGGCCCCGGCTGCTTCATGTCAGCAGGGAATGCGTGCATCGAATTTACGCCCTTGGCCTTGCGTACAGATGGACCGGCCAGGAAAATTATGCCGAAAAAGCGGCCGAAAACCTCCTGACAGTCTGCGCATTTAAAGACTGGAATCCGTCTCACTTTCTCGACACGGCTGAGATGTCACACGCGGTTGGAGTCGGTTATGACTGGCTGTATTCTTATCTCGATGAAGAAAGGCGGGAAAAAATCAGGGCCGCCCTGGTTAAAAACGGCCTTAAACCGGCGCTAAGCGCCTATGAAAAATCCTGGTGGCCTAAAAGTGAACACAACTGGAACCAGGTCTGCAATGCCGGAATGATAATCGGTGCCTTGGCAATCGCCGAATCCGAACCGCGGTACGCCGAGAAGATTATCAACTCTGCGATTAAATCGCTCCCGCTTGCCCTCAAAAGCTACGGCCCCGACGGCGCATGGATGGAAGGGCCCGGCTACTGGAGTTATGCCACACGTTATACGGCTTATGGCCTTACCGCCCTGCAAACCGCTTTGGGCACGGACTTTGGCCTGCTGCAAACTGAGGGACTGGCCAAAGCAGGAAATTTTCCGATATATACCGCCGGACCCAGAGGCCTGTACTTAAATTTTGCCGACTCTGGGGAAAAAGGCGCCAGAAGACCTATGCCCTGTATGTTCTGGCTTGCCCGGACCTACGATAATCCACTTTACGCCGAATCCGAACACGCTGAAATTGCCAAACGCAGCGCCAGTGCCCAGCACATAGTTTGGTATATGCCGCCTCCGAGACAGTTTCCAAAAAAAGCCCTCGATTGCTATTTCCGCGGCCCCGTGGAAATAGCAGTATTCCGAAGTGCCTGGAACGACCCGGAAGCACTCTTTGTCGGCGTAAAGGCCGGCTATAATCAAGTCAATCACGGCCATCTGGATTTGGGCAACTTCGAGCTGGATGCTCTGGGCATTCGATGGGTACGCGACCTCGGCTCGGACAATTACAATCTGCCCGGTTACTGGGATGGAAAAAAAGGCGGCAGAAGGTGGAATTATTATCGCTTGAATTCGAAAAGCCATAGTGTCCCGCTGCTGAACGGCGAGAATCAGGACCCGATGGCAACATCGAAGTTTACAAAGTTCGAAACAGAGAACTCTTCTGCTTTTGTCCTTGTGGACCTGACAAGAGCTTACAAGGAGTCTGCAAATAAGGTAACAAGAGGTATCGCAATGGTCGAGAATCGAGGGGCGGTCCTTGTGCAGGATGAGTTCGAAATTGAAAAACCCTGTGAAGTGACATGGGCAGTGACAACCGATGCGAGAATAGATATAAAGGAAAAAAATACCGCCCTGCTTACCCTTGCCGGCAGAAAACTTCTCGCAAGGCTTTTATCACCTTCCACAGCAGGTTTTGAAATTGAATCAGCAAAGCAAAAACCACCCCAAAAGACAAATACTAATGTTAGACGACTTATCGTGCGATTGCCCGGGGCCAGAGGTAGCGTTCGGGTGGCGGTCTTGCTTTCGCCTGTGTGGAAAGATGAAGAAGTAGTTACAAAAGTACCAATAAAGCCCCTGGCTCAGTGGTAGCCAATGTGATTATAAAACGAATTATTGTCTTGTAAGAAATTGTGAGGTTTAAAATGAAAAGTTCATCGATCGGAATTTACAGGGTATTTGTTGTAGGCTTGTTAATGTTTGTGATTACACTTTCCGGTAGAGTTGTTCGAGGCGCCCAAAACAAAAAGCCTCAGCTTTGTCAGGGCAATTATCAAAGTGAAGAAGCTGCCAAAGAACAGCTCGCCAAATTTGCCCGCAGCTATTCCAACATGGCCGAATGGAAGGCCCGCGCCGAGCGGATTCGTGAGGGTATTCTGCGAGGAGCGGAACTTTCGCCCATGCCCAAAAAACGCCCGCTCAAGCGGATCATCCACAGCAAACGCAAATACGATGGCTACACTGTCCAAAACGCAGCATTTGAAAGCCTCCCCGGCGTATTTGTAACAGGAAACCTGTATCGTCCTCGCAAAGGAAAGGGACCTTTTGCCGCAATTCTTTGTCCGCATGGCCACTGGAGCAAAGCCGATAACTACGGCCGGTTCCGGCCCAATATGCAGAAGCGATGCGCCGCGCTGGCCCGTATGGGCGCGATTGTCTTCTCTTATGATATGGTCGGATATGGTGACTGGAAGAATGCCGGATGGTCGCATAAACGCCCGAAAGTGCTAAAACTCCAGCTTTGGAACAGCATCCGCGCCGTCGATTTTCTCACCTCGATTAAAAAAGTTGACCCGAAACGCATCGGCGTAACGGGAGCTTCCGGCGGTGGAACTCAATCGTTTCTTTTAACGGCCGTCGATGACCGTATCGCCGTCTCTGTCCCAACCGTGATGGTCTCGGCACACTTCTTCGGCGGATGCGACTGCGAAAGCGGTATGCCAATACACTTAAGCGAAATGCACGAGACAAACAATACGGATATCGCCGCGCTGGCCGCACCGAGACCGCAGTTGCTGATTTCCGACGGTAAGGACTGGACTAAAAACACACCGAATGTCGAATATCCTTATATCAAAAATGTATATCGCCTATTTAACGCACAAAATCTTGTCGAGTATGTGCACCTTCCCAACGAGGGGCATGATTATGGCATATCCAAGCGTACCGGTGCCTATAAATTTCTTGCCAAACACCTCAAGCTTTCGCTCGATAATATAACAAACCAGGACGGCTCGATCGATGAAAGTTTTGTTACCATCCAAAAGCAGAATGATTTGTATGTTTTCAACGATGAGCATCCCCGTCCTGCTCATGCAGTCAAACCTGACACAAAAGAACTGCCCTGGAATTAGGTTATAAATTATCTCAGAAGGAGTTAGAACGATGAAAAAGATTGTAATAATATTCATGATTTGTTTTTCCGCAATTCTGCTTTGTGCGGCGCAGCGCCGCTATAGAACCCAGGAAGTTAAGATAAAGCCGATACTGGTGGTCTATAAAACCATCGGCGAGGTCGAGCTGAAACTGCATATATTTGAACCACCCGACCGACAGACAAAAGAGCCGTTGCCGGTTATAGTGTTCTTTTTCGGTGGCGGCTGGGTCGGCGGTACTCCCACGCAGTTTTATCACCAGTGCGATTACCTGGCCTCGCGAGGAATGATGGCGATTTCCGCTGAATATCGCGTCAAAAACCGGCATGGCACCACGCCATTTGAATGTGTTGCCGATGGCAAGTCCGCCATTCGCTGGGTCCGGGCCAATGCGGAAAGACTTGGTGTTAATCCGGATAAAATCGTCGCAGGCGGTGGCTCCGCCGGCGGCCATGTCGCGGCTTGCACAGGTGTACTTAAAGGGCTTGATGAAGAAACTGAAGACCGCAATATCAGCTCAAAGCCGAATGCGATGACGCTGTTCAATCCGGTCCTTGACGTTGTAGGATTAGCGAAGAAAAGGGCCTCCGATGAAAGGTTCAAACGTGCAAAGGAAATATCTCCCTTGCAGCACGTAACAAAAGGCCTCCCGCCATGCATTATTTATCACGGCACTGCCGACAAAACCGTTCCATTCGACAGTGCTGAACGTTTCACCTCGGCTATGAAAGAAGCCGGCAATATTTGCCGTCTTGTTCCGTTTGAAAATAAAGGCCACGGCTTTTTCAACTATGGAAGGGACAAAGATAACAGCTCATTTAATAAAACCATCGAAGAAACCGACAAATTCCTCACTTCCTTGGGTTATTTAAAAGCTAAATCAAAACCGAATCAGCCCAAAAAGAAACAAGCCGGAGTTAATCCTGTTTTCGCCCCCATAGAAGATGACCCAAGCCTCCCGCGGGTTCTTCTGATTGGCGATTCTATCTCGATTGGCTATACACTGCCGGTGCGCAAGCTGCTTGCTGGCAAGGCCAACGTC
>CAZWME010000047.1:0-13287 GCA_964634515.1 uncultured Pirellulales bacterium
TACGATAACGAGTGGGGATACTCGAACCGCAGCGTCGATATTATGGAAAAAATCGCAAAGATGTAATGTAAATATAAATCCGAAAAGTGAAAAGTGTCTAAAGTGAACTAAAGTTACAGCTTTGAGACAGCTTCTAAATATGGATTCGGAGCTTACGCGGGAATGACATAAAAAGTGGGGATGACAGAAAATGCAGGTACAAGAAATGGCTAAAAAGACTGTTGCTGATATCGATGTAAATGGTAAAAAGGTCCTGATGCGATGTGACTTTAATGTCCCGATGGATGAAAATTGCAACATTACCAGCGATGACCGAATCGTTAAGGCCCTGCCAACAATTAAGACCATTTTGGCCAGCGGAGGTGCGCTGATTCTTATGAGCCACCTCGGCAGACCTTCAGGTCAAAGAGATGACAAATTGTCTCTGGCGCCTGTGGCCAAAAGGCTTTCACAACTCCTGGGACAAGATGTCATCTTCACAGAAGACTGCATCGGCGCGGAGACAAAGGCCAAGGCGCAGGCGCTGGCCAGCGGTGAGTGTATGCTGCTGGAAAACCTTCGCTTTCATAAAGAAGAAACGATAAAGGACAAAGCGGCAAAAGAAGATGCACAACTTCGCCAGGCAAAAGACAATTTTGCCCAGCAGCTTGCCGATTTGGCGGATATTTATGTTGACGATGCATTCGGCACGGCACACAGAGATAATGCCTCCATGTACACAGTGCCGGTTTTGATGGAAGGGAAGCCTCGCGTTATAGGTTTCCTAATCGAAAAGGAATTAAAATTCTTAGGTGAAACCTTACAAAATCCGGAAAGACCGTTCGTTGCGATATTGGGCGGGGCCAAGGTTTCGGACAAGATTGGTGTGATTGAAAATCTGATAGATAAGGTCGATCGCATTATAATTGGGGGGGCGATGGCATATACGTTTCTCAAAGGCAGGGGCAAGAACATCGGCAAAAGCCTGTGCGAGAACGACTTCGTTAACAAGGGACAAAAACTGCTGGACCAGGCGGCCAAGTCGGACTGTGAAGTAATCTTGCCGGTTGATCACGATGTAGTACGAGAACTCGAGGCCGGAGCGGCACACCGAACCGCCGTCGGTGATATTGACTCGGGCTATCAGGCGGTGGATCTTGGGCCGAGTGCCATCGAGACGTTTTCAAAAAGCATTACCGATGCCAAAACCATCGTCTGGAACGGACCGATGGGAGTTTTTGAAATACCGCCATTCGATCAGGGAACTAAAGACATAGCTTTGGCCGTTGCCGAGGCCACAGACAAAGGAGCGCGCAGCATAATCGGTGGTGGTGACAGCGCCGCGGCAGTTAAAAAACTCGGTCTGGAAGACAGAGTGAGCCATATTTCGACGGGAGGAGGCGCTTCGCTCGAATTTCTGGAAGGCAAAAAGTTCAAGTGCCTTGAAATCCTTGATGAACAATAAAGTTCATCGTTCGTGGTATCCAACAAAGATGCGATTACCCAAAGCAGGAACAGTTGAGATAGTGCCGTCGATACTAAGCGCCGACTTTGCCCGGCTTGCCGATGAAATAGGTCTGGTTGAGTCAGCCGGTATAAGTATGGTGCATCTCGACGTGATGGACGGGCATTTTGTCCCGAACATCACTATCGGCCCGCCGGTGATTGCCAAGCTTCGCAAGTGCAGCCGTCTTGTATTCGATGCCCATTTGATGATAAGTGAGCCGGACAAATATGCGGAGGCTTTTATACAAGCAGGCGCCGACCACATAACATTTCATATCGAAACAGCCCACCAGCCGCTAAAACTTATCGAGACAATACACGATTTAGGACGCACTGCCGGGATATGTCTGAATCCGGAGACTCCGGTTGAAGCAATAGAGGGCGTTGGGCCGTTCTGCGATATGATCCTGGTGATGACAGTGCGCCCGGGCTTCGGCGGACAGAAATTTATGCCCGAGGCGGCAAAAAAAATAAGCATAATCAGGGATATCGTCGGCCCTGATATTCGCATAGAAGTCGATGGGGGGATAGACCCCAAAACCACGCCAATAGTGGTTTCATACGGGGCCGATACGCTTGTCGCCGGCAATGCAATATTCGCAAAAAAGGACCGTGTTGGGGCAATAAAGGCTATTCGAAAGGCAGCCGAGTAAAAGTTCCCAATTTTTTATAGCCATTTCTGCTGCTTTTTGTTAAAATTCTTATATTACTTGATTTATATGTCGATGCAGGAATACACCGCGCTGAACGCGGGATTTGATTAAATACAGGTTTCCATGGGCAAACAAGTTAAATCAAAATGGAACGGCTTCTCATTGAAGCCGCGAAAAGAGATGCCCGAAGGATTGTGGGTTCGCTGTCCGGGCTGTGAGCACATGCTTTATAAAAGCGCCGTCGAAAAGAACCTTAACGTTTGCCCGGATTGCAACCACCACTTTCGCATCGAGGCGAAAACCCGGATTAAATACCTGGCCGATGAAGATTCCTTCCAGGAGGTTCTCGGCACTTTAAAGACCGAGGACCCGTTGGGCTTTAAGTTCAGGGGAACCACTTATAAAAAGCGACTCAAAGAAGACGCAAAAAAATCAGGCGCAAAAGAGGCTATGCAGATCGGCAAGGCCTTTATCAAAGGCAGAGGCGTTATGCTGGCGGTTATGGAGCCGAATTTCCTGATGGGCTCTATGGGTTTCGTAGTCGGCGAGAAACTCTGTGTCGCGGTTGATATGGCAATGGACGAAAAACTGCCTTTGGTAGCGGTCTGCTGTTCGGGCGGGGCAAGGATGCACGAGGGGGTAATTTCATTAGGCCAGATGGCAAAGACGTCGGCAGCCCTGGCCAAATTCGACGAGGTCGGGGGACTTTATATCTGCGTTCTGACCGACCCGACTACAGGCGGAGTTTCTGCGAGCTATGCAATGCTGGGCGATTGTTTAATAGCCGAGCCGGGGGCGCTGATAGGTTTCGCAGGACCGCGGACGATTGCCGAAACGATAAAAGTCGAGCTGCCCGAAGGTTTCCAGACGGCCGAGTTTATGTTAGAGCACGGCTTCGTGGATATGATTGTCCACCGCAAAGACCTTCGCAGCGAAATCGCACGCCTTATCGACTATTGTCATAGGTAACATCCTTATTCTGAGTGCCCAAAAGTTTACGGCCAGCACCGAAAGAACTTTGTAAGGATATATAGTTCCAGAATAAACAGGTCCATTTATGATAGCATTAGGAATTTTTCTGCATTCGGCAGGTGGCTTTGCAGCGGGCAGTTTTTACATACCTTTCAAGAAAGTCCGGAACTGGGCGTGGGAGAGTTACTGGCTTGTAAACGGAATTCTGTCGTGGGTTATTATGCCCTGGATTATCGCGCTTTTGACAGTGCCGGGATTGATTTCGATTCTGCGAGAAGCTCCGAAAAGCAGTATTATCTGGAGCTATCTTTTCGGTCTGCTGTGGGGGATCGGCGGTCTTACGTTCGGGCTGTCGATGCGGTATCTCGGAATGTCACTGGGATATGCAATCGCGCTGGGATTTTGCGCTGCTTTTGGGACAATTATTCCGCCTATATATTTCGGCACTTTCGGCGATTTAATCACCAGCGCCTCAGGTCTGACAACGCTTGCCGGAGTACTTGCCTGCCTTGTTGGCATTGCAATTTGCGGCTGGGCGGGTATATCCAAAGAGAAAGAGCTGCCGGATGAAAAAAAGAAAGAGACGATTAAAGAATTCAACTTTACGAAGGGACTCTGGGTCGCGACATTCGCCGGCGTAATGAGTGCGTGCATGGCATTCGGCATAGCCGCCGGAAAACCCATAGCCAAACTCGCCGTCGAGCGGGGCGTACCGTCTTTGTGGCAGAACAGTCCGATTTTTATCTGCATCCTTGCGGGCGGCTTTACAACGAATTTTATATGGTGCGTATTTTTGAATATAACAAACCGTACGTCGAAGAATTACCTCGACGGCAACACACCACTCGTCAGCAATTATATCTTTTCATCTCTGGCGGGAATTACCTGGTACTTCCAGTTTATGTTCTATGGAATGGGCACAACCAAAATGGGACAGTATGACTTTTCGAGCTGGACCATCCACATGGCCTTTATCATCGTCTTCAGCAATATATGGGGCCTGATATTCCGGGAATGGAAAGGAAGCAGCCGTCGTACGCACACAATCGTTTTCTCCGGGATACTTGTGCTCATACTGTCAACATTCATCGTTGGACTGGGAAACTACCTTGCGTCAATCGGAAAGTAAGAACCGAAACTCGTCAGGTATTCAAAAGGTTGATGACTATTAAGCGCTTTGGGAGAGTTTAACAATGGCCAATAAAGAAACAATGACTTCAAGGCAGCGCCTCATAAAAACTCTCAATCACGAGGTCCCCGACAGGGTACCGATTGACCTGGGAGGATTTCAAACGGGAATACATAAAAGAGC
Source organism: uncultured Pirellulales bacterium (assembly GCA_964634515.1). Taxonomy (GTDB): domain Bacteria; phylum Planctomycetota; class Phycisphaerae; order Sedimentisphaerales; family Anaerobacaceae; genus NIOZ-UU13. Next base: position 4,423 of record CAZWME010000047.1, read on the forward strand.
ATATGCTGAATTGCTATCGCATCTTGGATTAAACGAAGAAATAACAATTCTCGACCCCGTCCAGCAGCTCGCCAAACCGAGTGAAGAAGTTTTAGAGCGTTTCAGGGTGGATATTCGCTATATATGCGCGCACGGCCCGGACGATTTCAAAGGCGGCATCGAACAGAATACCCGCGAAGGTCAACTCTGGCACGACCTGAAGGATGAATTCGGCGTGGTGTGGTCGATGCCGGATAAGCAGCAGCTTTATATGGACATCTCACATCATCCGCTCGCCGAGGCGAGTGTTAAAGATATCGAAGATTATCCTTTTCCCGATGGGAGCGATCTGAGCCGCTTCACGGGAGTTCGCGAAGCAGCGCTGCAGATGCGCAAGGATACGCCATACGCCATATCAACCGGTATTGGCGGGGTGGTCTATGAATACTGCTGGTATATGCGCGGACTCGAAAGATGGCTGATGGATACGATAGAGAATCCGGCCTTTTGCGAGGCGCTGCTGGATAAGATGCTTAAATTCTGGATGGATTATCATACGGTCTTTCTGGGCGAAGTTGGTGATATCGTCGATGTGGTGATGATAGGCGACGATTTGACGGGCCAGAGCGGGCCGCTTTTTTCTCCGGATTTTTACCGAAAGATAGTCAAGCCCAGACAGAAAAAGCTCGTCCAGCATATCAAGTCGCTGACGAAAGCCAAAATCTGGTATCACACGTGCGGTTCCTGTTTCGAGTACATCCCGGAGCTTATCGACAATGGTATTGATATTCTCAATCCCGTCCAGATCGGCCTTGTGAATATGGAGCCAGAAAAGCTCAAAGATATGTTCGGAAGCCGGATATCGCTTTGGGGCGGGGGTATAGACGCCCAGCACGTTCTTGCCTTTGCCAAACCGGACCAAATCAGGGAGCACGTGCGGAAAAACGTAGAAATCTTTAAGGAGGGAGGCGGCTACGTGTTCAACAACGTCCATAACATTCAGCCTGGCGTGCCGCCTGAAAACATCGTTGCTCTATTCGATGCGGCTTATGAATTCGGGTTTTATTGAGGGAATAATAGCGTTTAGCGTACAGCGGTTAGAAAAGAGATTCTTCGTGCGGTTTTTCCGGCAAGTGCTTGTCCAGGAATGAACGCAATCTGGGTATTTCTATCTCGGCAGCCTTCCATATCTCTCGCAAATCCACTCCACGATAGTGATGTATGAGCTTATCTCGCATACGTGCCATAGCCGACCATGGAATCGACGGATTTTTCTTCTTGAAATCATCGGAAATTAATTTTGCTACCTCGCCAATGAGAAGGAACTGGTGTATCATCGCTGACTGTGTTTTGGTATCTTCGCGGAACCGCTCAAAGGTTAGTTCGCCTTTGAATTGCACAATCTGGCTTGTCGCTCGAAACATATCGAGCAGGAGTGATTCGTCACGCTGCATAAATTTGCCTCGCGGAGTTCAGTATTTCACGTCGGGAAATGGGATTCGGATTTTCTTCTACGGCCCGGATGCTGACAAGATCAACATCACGACCGAAAAGACTCGATAGCTCCTCTTCCATCGTAAAATGATCAAACATGGTCCAGTCAGCATCTTGACAAAAGGTTACCAGCAAGTCTATATCACTGGCAGGTTGAAGCTCTCCTTTGGCTGCGGAGCCGAAAATTGCAAGTCTTTCTATCTTCCATCGCCGGCAAAAGTCCGCTATCTTCTCTGCTGGAATTCCTAAGTTTATCGGCGTCATTCATTATCTCCCAGAAAAGTAGAGCTTATATAACTGTAAAATCAAATCAGTTTTAATATCATTGCATTATACAAATCTTGCTTTTTTAGAGCTTAAATATATCATAGCTATTCAGACAAAAGTAATCCACAACAATTTTTCGATCTTTGCTGCAGCCGGAAGTTCGGCAGACCTATGAAATTATCCGTTTAATGCAGACCGGATTCCCATTTCCACGGGAATGACAATGTGAATAATCGCAAAATCGCTCTTTCGCTCCCTGCAAAAAAGCCTTATAATTCCGGACTGGAATCTTTTGGAGTAAGCAATGGGGTATCTTCGGAAAAATATTGAAAAGGTAAAAGGTTACGAGCCGGGTTTTCAGCCGAAGGAAACGGACGTGGTTAAGCTCAACACAAATGAGAATCCGTATCCTCCCTCACCTGCGGCATTAAAGGTGCTGACTGAACTCGGTCCGGAACGGCTTCGCCGGTATCCCGACCCGATTGGAAATGAATTCCGGCAGGCGGCGGCCGAGGTCAATTGTGTCCGGCCGGAAAATATTATGTGCTGCAACGGCGGTGATGATTTGCTGACTATCGCTTTTAGAGCGTTTTGTGATAAAAAACGGCCCGTCGCATATCCTGTTCCGACATATTCGCTCTATCCCGTTTTAGCCAAATTGCAGAATTGCGAGGCAATTGAAATTCCGTTCGACGCTGAATTCAACCTGCCGGCCAAATTGGCCCACACCAATGCCGCTCTGACCATAGTCTGCAATCCAAACGCACCGAGCGGCAGCTTTATAAGCGTCGGCGAATTAGCTTCATTGGCCGATGAGCTATCCGGGGTATTACTCGTAGATGAGGCTTATGTGGACTTCGCCGAGGCCAATTGCACGGAGCTGGTCAAAAAATTCGATAACGTTATTATACTGCGCTCGCTGAGCAAGGGATATAGCCTCGCAGGCATTCGGTTCGGATACGTCATTGCCCAGCCTGACTTAATAAAAGGGCTGATGAAGGTCAAAGATTCCTATAATGTTGACGCTGTTGCCATCGCTGTGGCCGCCGCCGCAATAAAAGACCAAAAGTATTTCAGCGAAACGACCGAAAAAGTAAAGAAGGCCCGCGGTTTACTTATTGAACAACTGCGAGATTTGGGATTCGAAGTTCCGCAAAGCTTCTCGAATTTTGTGCTTGCCAGGTGTAAAAATTGTAAGGCGGGCGAGATTTTCGACAAACTCAAAGAACTAAGGATTTATGTCAGATACTTTGATTTGCCCGGCCTTGACGATAAACTGAGAATAACCGTTGGCACTGATGAACAAAATAATAAACTTATATCGGCCTTGAAAGAAATTTTATCGTAGATGCTTTATACTCGTAAAAAACAGCATGGGCTAAAGCCCATCCTACGAATTGAGAGAGGCAAAAAGAGAAGGATATTTAAATGAGTAAGCGCACCGCTGAAGTTCACAGGCAGACGAAAGAAACCGATGTTTCCATACAGCTTAATCTGGACGGCGAGGGCAAATACGAGATTGACAGCGGTATTGGCTTTTTGGACCACATGCTCACGCACCTGAGCAAACACAGCAAAATCGACCTTCTCGTCAAGGCCAAAGGTGATCTTGAAGTAGATGCTCACCATACGGTCGAAGATATCGCGATATGCCTGGGTGAATGTCTATTGAAAGCCTTAGGTGATAAAAAAGGTATCGCCAGGTACGGACACAGCTCGCTGCCGATGGAGGATGCCCTGGCTAATGTTTCCGTTGACCTTTCGGGCAGGGCGTCCTGCGTATATAACGTTGAATACCGAACAGATAAAATCGGCGACTTCGACGTCGAGTGCCTTGAGGAGATGCTGCGTAGCTTTGCCAATAACGGAAAGTTCAATCTTCATATAAACGTTCCGTATGGTACTAACAGCCATCACATAGCCGAGGCGATTTTCAAGGGACTGGGCAAAGCGCTCGGTAGGGCTGTTCGCATTGACGGCGCGGATATCCCAAGTACAAAGGGGGTATTGTGATTGAGGAACCTAAGAGTGAATATCGAACCGGGATAGGAACCGATATCCACCAGCTCGTGGAAGGCAGGAAGCTGATGCTGGCCGGGGTATATGTGCCTTACCCGGCCGGTCTGGCCGGACACAGCGACGGCGACGTGGGACTGCACGCTGTAATCGATGCCCTGCTCGGGGCAAGCGGAATGGGAGATATAGGAACTTTGTTTCCCAGCTCGGCGGCGCGATGGAAGGACGCCGACAGCAAGGAGCTATTGTTTATTGTAAAAGAACAGCTCGAAGAGAATAAATGGGAAGTCGTTAATGTTGACCTTATTATCCACGCCGAAGAACCGAGGCTTGAGAAGGTCAAAGGCCAGATGAAAAGATGCATTGCAGGCCTTTTGGGTATTGACTTTACATCTGTGAACGTAAAGGCTAAAACCAACGACGGACTCGGCGATATAGGCGCCGGAGAAGCGATGGCTGCTACAGCTACGGCGCTTTTGAGAAAAAAGAAAAGAAGAACACTATATAAATGATTAATGATTAATGATTATTGATGGTATCTGCCCATGGCACTGAATCTTTATAACAGTCTGACAAGAAGGAAAGAAGAATTCGAACCGCTGAAAAAAGGCAGGGTCGGAATTTATGTCTGCGGTCCGACCGTATATGGGCACGCACATCTTGGGCACGCGAAAAGTTATGTGAGCTTTGATATACTGACAAGGTATCTGCGTTATCTCAATTACGAGGTTACCTATGTTCAGAACATCACAGATGTCGGGCACCTCACCGACGACGCGGATGAAGGTGAGGACAAGATTGCGACCGCCGCAAGAAAAGAGAAAAAGCATCCGATGGCACTGGCCGAATATTACACTCGCAGCTATTTCGAAGACATGGACAGGTTGAACTGCGTCCGGCCGGATATAAGCCCGAGAGCCAGCGGCCATATACTCGAACAAATAGGGATGGTAACGACGCTGCTGAAAAAAGGCTATGCGTATGAAGCCAACGGCTCGGTCTATTTCGATGTCTCCAAGTTCGAGAACTACGGAAAACTATCGGGCAGGAACCTTGATGAGATGATTGCCGGTGCGCGCGTCGAGGTTTCGCCGGACAAAAAGAATCCCGCTGATTTCGCTCTCTGGAAGAAAGCCGAGCGAAACCATATTATGCAGTGGCCCAGCCCCTGGGGGCCCGGCTATCCCGGTTGGCACCTGGAATGCTCGGTAATGAGCACAAAATATCTTGGCAAGACAATCGACATCCACGGCGGCGGGCTGGAAAACCAGTTCCCGCATCACGACTGCGAAATTGCCCAGTCGGAAGCAACCAATGATGTACAATTTGTTCGATACTGGCTGCATAATAATATGGTTACCGTTGACGGTCAAAAGATGGGCAAGAGCCTGAACAATTTTATTACACTCAAGCAGGCTTTTTCAGGCACCCATGAAAGATTAACGAGGAGCTACGACCCGCTGGCAGTAAGGCAGTTGATTTTGAACAGCCATTACAGAAGCCCGCTGGATTTTTCGGATGCGGCACTGTTTGCGGCGCAGTCCGGCTACGGAAAGATAACCGAGACCGTTAAAGCCCTGCGGAAAAGAATGGAAACAGCCAGCACGGGTTCTATCGATGAAAAAATAGCAGAGCAGTTGAAACAGATGCGGGAAAAATTCGAGGCCGCGATGAACGACGACTTGAATACATCTGTTGGGCTGTCAGTTATGTTCGAGCTTGTTCGTCTGGCACAGAGCCTGCTCGAGGACAGCCGTACAACGAAAGAAACCCTTAACCTGATCGATGTTCTGTTCGACCGGCTCGGCGGCGATGTTCTGGGTATTGTGAAAGAGGACTATCAGGAGGACGCCACCGCCGATGAAGGGCTGACTGACAAGCTGGTAAATATCCTGATTGAGCAGCGAAAAGAAGCTCGCACGAACAAGGACTTTGCCAGAGCCGACCAGCTTCGCACTACACTGGATGATATGGGTATCGTGCTGGAAGATAAGCCGGATATGACCACATGGAGGATGAAATGAGGATACTCGGTATCGACCCGGGTTTGCAGGTCTGTGGTTATGCCTGTTTGGAGATGGAAGCCGATAATGAAAAGCTGATTGAGGCAGGTGTCATCCGTATAGAAAAAGGCCCGGCTATCGAAATAAAACTCAACAGAATCGCTGAAGATACCAGCTCGCTTCTCGAAAATTTCAAGCCCGATGTCGTAGCTGTGGAAGAATTGTACTCTCATTATGCCCACCCGAGAACTGCAATATTGATGGGACACGCAAGAGGTGTTATACTGCAGAAGTGTGCACAGGCGGCAATTGAAGTAAGAAGCTTCAGTGCCACGCGAATAAAAAAATCAATTACCGGTAACGGAAGGGCATCGAAGGAACAGATACAAAGGACTATTCAAACGATTTTGTCCCTGCCGGAAATACCGGAGCCGAACGACGTAGCCGATGCCATAGCGGCGGCGCTGTGTTGCGTGAATTCGATAAACAGTGTCGTTATCTAACAATAACTAAACAAGTAAACATTCGAACAATGATAGCCAACATCGAAGGAAAACTCATCAAGCTCGACAGTGACTGCTGCCTCGTTCAGGTCGGGTCGATAGGTTACGAAGTAATGCTGCCGAGCTATTGTGTTAGTGCGCTGTCCGACCAAATCGGGTCGGATATTACTCTGTGTACTATGGAATACTACGAGGGCACGCCCGGCGGTGGAAACCTGATACCGAGAATGGTCGGGTTTTTAAACTCGGGCGAGCGGGATTTCTTCGCCAAATATACCAGCGTCAAGGGAATGGGGATAAAAAAAGGTCTGCGGTCTCTGAGCATCCCGATAGCGACCATAGCAGCGGCAATAGAAAATGCCGACGACAAGACACTCATCTCGCTGCCTTCGATAGGCAAAAGAATGTCGCAGCAAATCATCGCCGAGTTAAAGGGTAAATTACAGAGTTTCGCGGTCGGCGCCGAAGCAGCCGGCCCATCGCAAGCGGGCTTTAGGCCGTTCCAGACCGAGGCACTCGAAATTCTCATCGCCTGGGGTGAAAAAAGAAACGAAGCAATGGAGCTGGTCGAATTGGCCTGCCACAAACACCCTAACATAAATTCGGCCGAGGCACTTGTCCCTTTGGTATATAGACTAAAACAGGGCGTAGAAGTTTGATTAAAAAAACTGCGTATAATTGAAAAAGAAACTTAATAAATAGTTAGTCGAAAATGGCAATAGGCAGAATCATAAGCGGGCAGTCTTTGAACGAGCAGGAGGAGAGCTTTAACGTCTCGCTCAGGCCAAAGCTCCTGGACGAGTGTATTGGCCAAAGCAGTGTAAAAGAAAAAGTCTCAATCGCAATAGAGGCTGCCAAGCAGAGGTCCGAACCCCTGGAGCATATCTTGTTTTACGGCCCGCCGGGCCTCGGCAAAACTACGCTTGCCCACGTCGTCGCGAACGAGATGGGGGCAAGAATACGCTGCTCATCAGGTCCGGCCCTGGCAAAGGCCGGCGACGTTATGGGGCTTTTGAGCAATATTAATACCGGTGATGTGCTTTTCATTGACGAGGTCCACCGGCTGAGCACGCTGGTCGAAGAGTTTATTTATCCGGCGATGGAAGATTTCAAAGTCGATTTCACTGTCGATAGCGGCCTTCATGCGAAAACGATAAATTTCCCACTCAAGCGTTTCACTTTAATCGGCGCAACGACACGAGCAGGCTTATTAAGCGCTCCATTGCGCAGCCGGTTTGGAATGCTGTATCATCTGGATTTTTACAGCACAAGCGAGCTGACGCAAATCCTGGATAGGTCGGCGCAATTACTAAACCTACAGTGTGAGGACGGAACGCTGGAATTGATTGCGAACCGCTCCCGCGGGACGCCGCGAGTGGCAAATAGATTGCTAAAACGCGTCCGTGATTACGCCCAGGTAAAAGGCTCCGGAGTGCTGAGCACCGGCATTGTCGAAAGCGCCCTGAAGATGGAGCAGATTGACACGTTGGGTCTGGATGAATTAGACAGGGCGTTTTTACGTGCGCTGGTTAACGTTTATGACGGCGGGCCAGCCGGTATTGAGGCCATAGCCGCCACACTCGGCGAAGAAAGGGACACTTTGGAGGACGTCGTTGAGCCGTATCTTCTGCAAATCGGCTTCCTGCGCCGAACCAAACGCGGCAGGGAAGTAACAAAACAGGCCTGTGAACATCTCAGCCTAAAACCACACAACAAGAAAAACAATAAAACTGACCAACCGGAACTCTTTGAAGAAAAATCGCATTAGGTTGGCATATTGAGCTATGTTGAACACATTTGGAAAATTTGTACTTTTGGTCCTGGTCATTTGTTCAGCAACTCGGTTATCAATGGGTCTTCAAAGCAAAATGACCCCTTTGAAAAGAGCCGCATATAAAGGAGATATGGCTGAAGTAAAGCGTCTTATCAAAGAGGGTGTCGATGCGAAAGGTGAACTCCAGTATGGTTTTACTCCGCTACATTGGGCTATCCTGCAGGGTAATAAGGAAGTGGTGGAATTTCTTATTGCCAGAGATGCAGATGTAAATGCCAATAGGGCCGAACCCCATATTGATGTGGTTGGTACTCCTCTGCATTGTGCTGCTTTCAAGGGCCATAATGATTTGGCTGAACTTCTCATTTCCAAAGGTGTGGATGTAAATGCAAACTGCGTGCATGGTCTATCCGTGACTGGCGGGGCTCCTTTACACGAAGCTGTTCGTAGTGGCCACAAGGATATGGTCAAACTCCTTATCGCAAAAGGCGCAAATGTGAATGTGAAAGCCCAAAAGTATCAGACTCCTCTCCATTGGGCAGGACACAAGGAGATAGCGGAGCTACTCATTGAGAATGGCGCCGATTTAAACGCTAAAGATAAGGATGGCTGGACCCCCTTAGATTATACCGTCGATAGTGACCGCAGTAATGTGGCAAAACTACTGGTCAGGAAAGGAGCTAATGTCACGCTACATTCTGCTGCTTATATAGGAGACATAGCTAAGGTAAAAAGTTTTGTCGAACAAGGGGCGGATGTGAATGCCAAAGGCATTAGGGGCAGGGCTCCTTTGCATTTTGCGGCTAATAGAAATATAGCACAACTACTT
>CAZWME010000048.1:0-13232 GCA_964634515.1 uncultured Pirellulales bacterium
GCTAATGCAACAAGACCCAAGATGGTAGCAATAACAACTCTGCCCAAAGGCCCTATTAGATTAGTGTCGTAAGCGTATTTAAGGAAAAAGCCTACTGCGAAGATTACCGTAATGATACCTGCAATAAGTATCCACCGCGTGCCAATCCGCTGTTCAAGCGAAATAGTTTCTCGACCGGCAATTCCTTTTTCTTTTTCTTTAATTCGTTCAGCGGCGGCTTTGAAAAGATCTTGCCCGATTTTTTTCGGCACTTCAATTTCCGCTGCTCTAACCGTTTCTGCCGGTCGCTCCTCTTTCGTTGCCTCAATCGGTTTTTTGATGATTACGGTCGCTTTTGCCTCTTTTCTTAATGGCTTTTCCACTTTCCCGGGTGGCCGGCGGTAGATTTCTTTTGTCTTATTTAAAGCGATAATACTGATGATTAATGCAATCGGACCACTTACAAGACAAGCAACACCCAGTAAAATTAATAGCATGAAAGGACCTTGCATTTGCTCCGCTCCTTTAAAAAGCCACTTTCTATTTTGTTAATTAAGGCTACCCGCTAACAAGCAAAATGCAAAGAATTTTTAGCTAATCTTGAGGATAAATAATTATACGGTCATGGACAACAGTCACTAAATCATTTTTGCCGTTGCTTGTGATGTCAACGACCTTTAGCTCTCGCGGCTCAACTCTGGACTTAGGGAGCCCCTTGCTGTCGCGGTATTCTTTCTGCTCGAATATCTTAAAACGCATTGCCGGAATCGGCTTAAAACCGGCGCCCAACGCAAGTAATTCGATGTGATTGTTCCTGTATTCTACCATAATAATATCAGTTCTAAAGTCTTTGTTTATATCTCCTGCGGCAAGGTTGCCATAGACCCCATCTTTTATTTTTGTCTCGTAGCTGAACAACTGTTCCAAATGCTGCGTGATATTGCTGCCGCTGGGTGGAGTTATAAGTGCATACTTCCCACTGTCAAAAAGCAGGAGGCTATAGGCGTGGTTACCTGTAAGCTGTGCAAAAAGCATTTTGAGATGTAAAGCATCATTCCATCTGCCGACGTCCAGTTCTTTTTCGACCCGATAGGTTTTGTCATCACTGGCTTTAAGTATCTGAAGCTGTCCTTTTCTACCGTCCAGCAGTAAAATTGCAGGCCCGGTTTCAAAGCACTCACCGTAAATATTAAAAGCGGCAACCGCCGATATTTGGTTCTCTGTGTTCTTGGCGTTGTATTGGTCGATAATATTCCAGCTTTGGCCCTCTAAGAAAACCAGACTTCTTGCGAAGTTCTTTTGTGCTACTAAAAGCTCTTGACCCGACCTGCCGTCCACATTGGCCATTGCAGTTGAACGCAGAGATGCGTCTTTAATCAGACTGGAAAGAGCTTTCGGCGAGTCAACTATTTCAAATTGTCTCTTTTGTACCTGACGAATTAACATTGGAAGCTCATAGCTGACGAATATCAGAACATCCTGTAAGCCGTCCTGGTCAACATCGAGCACTTTCAAGCCGTCCGGGTTGGAGGTGAGCTTCTTAAGCTCTAAAGCAGACTCGTTTTTATCCACGTTTTCGAAAGGGTTAGGCTTTCTGACCGTAACTCTTGTCAAGTTGATTCGATGTTTCTCTCTTGCCGCGAGATTATAGATGGTTCTTAGGCTTCTAACATCGCTATCGTCTATTGATATATATAGACAATCCACGTTGCCGTCATTATCAACATCCGCCAGCTCCATCGCCACCGGCTGGCCTGTTAAATCAACAGGCTGCGGAAATGATAGTCTATCGTCTTCGAATTTGGTTAAGCCGACTACTTTTTCCTTAATGCTTAAGACACCCAGTTCGGTTTTCCCGTCACCGTTAATATCGGCCGCAGATAAGCTCGTGATGTCTGTAAAAGCTGGAAATCTAACCGGTTCGGTAAGTCCAATTTTGGGTGTTTGTTTGTAGAAAATAAGTTCCGCTGCACCTGGGTCGCTAATTGCGATATCAGAAAGGCCGTCTCCGTCAAAATCGCCGACGACCAAATCGCGTGTTGTGTCCGACTCACCTGAAGAAAGAGGATAAAAAAGGATCGGCCAATCGGCACCTTCCTGGTTTTCTAAGGAAAATTTATAACAGATTAACCGTCCGCTCCTGCCGTCAATAGTCAGTATTTCATCACCCGGTGCATCATCGATGTTGTGAATCTTAAAGGTGAACGGTCTTTCAATAAAGAATCGTACCTGTGGGCCTAATTGTCCCGTCTTAAGGCCGAATCGAACATGGACCGGTTTTTCCAGATCATTCGTCATAAGTATAAGATCATTTATATTATCACCGTTCAGGTCGCCTGTTTTGAGGCTTAATGTTTGTGTAGATGTAGGATATTTCACTGGCTCAGCCAATGAGCCGGTTTCTTTTTGCACGACGATATAAACACCATCGCGGCCGGCCAGAGCCAGGTCCTCAACTCCATCATTATTCAGGTCTGCGCACGCCAATATATTGGAGGTTAACAGACCGTCATCAATCTCAAATCTCTTTTTTGTTCGCCAGTTCAATGGTTTTATTGATACTCCCTGTGGGTACGTTTCGGCTGTGCTGGCTTTTTGTAATAACACATACAACCCCTTAGGCTCACCGTAAAAAGCCAAATCCGTCATTCCATCCGAATTCAAATCGCCACAAACAAGGCTATATACTTTTTCTGAAACCGCGATACTCTGTTTATCAAAACGAGTAACAGGTGTGATTGTGTTTACATCAACGTCATTAAGATCAACGGCAACGTCTCTTTCACCGGGCCCTACGGTTTCTTTTTGAATCAGCAGCTCTATCTTGGCCTTTGTGTTGTTTACGACTGCAATATCATTTCGACCGTCACCATTAAAGTCAGCTACCGTCAGGTTTTTTATCCCCCAGTCTAATTTGATTATCTCAATTTCTCCGAATCCATAATATGCTGATATGTCATCTAAATCGGTTTCCTGAGCGTTTACATTGGCCCCAATTATAGCTACTAAGAATGCTGCAATTATTGCTTTATTTAACTGCATACTGAAAACCTCTGTTTTTTATCGATTTTGTTGTTTTTCTGAAGTTAATAATGCCTTCACCTGCTTTTTGATATCAGCCGAATCCTCAAAGCGATATCGTCAACATATTTAGATGAAGACAATGTCCGATTGCCATTGTCATGTTGAAACGTTTCAGTCTTATCAACCTTTCCTGTTTTTGTGTTCACCCATTCTGCCCTGTAAGTTCCTTTGGGTAATTCCACGATTAGTTTTGCTTCATTACCGCCTTTAATATAAATAGCATAAGCATGACCTGCCTGGACCAATGCCCGTGCAGTTGCCTTCTCCGGAATCCCACCTTTGATAACCGAATTGTCCGGCTTCATTTTAATAAAGTCGAAACTGTTGATGAAATCCTTGAGAATCTTCAGTTGCTTGTGCAGCACCGATCCACCGCTGCCCGGAGCATTTATTGTTGCTGTTCCATCTTCGTGACCAACTGTGAACGAGTAGTCGAGATTATCATAGACTGCGCCGCCTGCGATGGTAAAATCCCAGCCTTCGAGCCGGTACGGTTTAGGTTTGCTGCCTGCAAAGCCCGTCTCGTCATCGCCGATTACTTTGTTTAAGCCATAGTTTTCTGTTACGGCCTTTGGCGGTTTGGCATAATGAAAATTGAAAATCGAAACATGTGGATTCGGCTTGATAACTTTCTCGGATTTGTTGGCAATGTTTTGAGCGATTAAGTGTTTTCTTATGAACTTTGCTTCGGTCTTGGCAATGGTCTCAGCGATGTGCTTTTGCCATTCGAGCGTTACGCCACCGAAGTACGGCTCATTGCAGATTTCATAATAGACATTATCGAAGTCCCTTAATTCCTTTACTATCCTGCGTACCATTTTATCCTGCACAGCAAGCAGCCTTGGGTGATTTAGCGTATAAACCTTTGTGCGTTCCATTTTGCCGATGTCGTTGATATTATTGACGGCGTTCATAGGGCTGAGTTTCCACATATCGTCTTTGTAGAATGGACAAAATAATACCAGTTCAACCACAACACCACGTTTGCCCGCTTCATTGACGAAGTTTCGCAGCCGTTCGAAGTAAGCACTATTCCACTTCGTAAGGTCGAACTTATTACCGCCATTTGCGTAACCGCCTGTCTTGCTTCGTGCCCAGGGACATATCAGTTGATCTTTTGCCGGCGCCAAAGTATTGTTCTGAATCTTAAACGCTCCGATAGGTTCACAGTATGCTCCGGTGAATGTCCGAGTCAGATTAAAACCATACGACTCAAGAGTTCTAAGATACTTCTTGTAATTGAAGGCTCGATTTAGTACTGCCCCGTAATGTTCGCCGGACGTTATCAAAACCGTCGGCTTGCCTCGCCACAAAAAATAATGGGGATTGTCCGGATGTAACTGGATCGGCTTAATCCTCTTTGCCGGCTGTGCGGCATTTAAAGATAAAACATTGCCGGCTAATCCTGACAACACCACACATACGAAAATTCCAAGTTTAAAGTAAATGTTGAACTTTGTTGGCAATTCTGATTTTTGTTTGGTTAATGGCATCTTGATTACCTGTTCAAAATATTTTTCAGTTCGTTCAGGAATTGCATTCTAACATACCTTGGTGTAATTTATAGGATAAATTTGGGCACAATCAATTCGGCTTTCCTTGCCCTAAATCCGGAGGGCCCAATCAAGGCGATAAAAAGAAAATTTAGAACAACTGATTTATGTGCTTTTGACTGGCTTTTTGACTGCTCGGCTACTAAGATAGCAGCAGTTTGGTAATGAAGAACCGAAACTGAAATTGAACCAGGGACATGGGAAAACATTGAACGTATATTGAAACATGGGAGGCGGGCTTATGAAACCGGCTGCTTTGATTAGTGCGATAGCGCTTATAGTAATGAACATGTCTGGGTATTGTTCCGCCCGAAGTCAGCTTGAAAAGGCCCGAGCACGGAAGGACGATCTGCGTTTTGGCTCTTACGCGACATCGCGGCATGTCGAACAGCTTGCTACCGATGAGGCCGTTCGCGATCGCGCTTGGGACACTATCCAGCAAATGGGAATCACTAAACTTTATGTGGAAGTCTATCGGGGCGGTCATGTCGTGCTGCCCGAACACCTGATTTTTGTACGCAACTGGCTCAGGAAAAAAAATATCGATGTAGTCGGAGGTATCGCCACAGTGCCCGGCGGTGATTTCGGCGTGCGCCAAAAAGGTCCCCTTAGCTGGTTCAACTGGCAAAATAAAAAGACCCAACGCGATATCGAGAAAGTCATCCGAACAGCAGCAGGTATCTTCGATACGTTTATCGTTGATGACTTCCTTTGCACTGGTGACGTGAGTGAGGAATCGGATGTCGCCAGAGGCAACCGTTCCTGGGGTGAATATCGGCGTGATTTGCTAACCGAACTGGCTAAATCGATCTTCGTCGAACCTGCGAGGCAGGTCAATCCAACTATCACGATGATAGTCAAATATCCCCAGTGGTACGACCGGTTCCATCTGTTTGGCTATGACACCGAGACGTTTCCTCGAATCTTCGATAAAGTCTGGGTTGGTACCGAGACTCGCGGCCGCAACACACAGCGATTCGGTTTTGTACAGCCCTATGAAGGATTTGTCAATTATCGCTGGCTTGCGGACATTGCCGGTGACAAGATTGGCGGTGCCTGGTTTGACCATGGTGACTGTCTCGAATACGATTTCCTCGACCAGGCCTACATGAGCGTGCTTGCCGGTGCGCCGGAGCTGGTATTCTTCAACTTCAACAATATTATGCATGATCACCCGGACCACGAAAAGGTAGTAGCCGAGTTCGACCGGCTTGCCGAGCTGGCCGCTTTCGTCCGCGAACATCCTGTGATCGGCATCCCTGCCTACAAGCCTTCCAACAGCGATCCCGGCGGTGATATGTATATCATGGACTTTTTGGGAATGCTCGGCATCCCCCTCGTACCGGTGCACAAGTTTCCTGAAAGTGCTCCGGTTATCTTTCTGCCTGCACAGGCGGCTTCAGACCCATGTCTTCTCAATCATATAAAAAAAGCCCGTGCGAAAGGCGCTTATCTTATAATCACCACAAGTCTTTTAATTGCATCACCCGACGCGGATGAGCTTAAGCGTATTGCGGGAATCAGCACGAAGATAAAATCAAAGCCGATTCGTGCCCGGCTATTGTCTTCTTTGCCGAAGAGTCGGAATTTCAAGAACACGAATGCGATGATTGATTTAGAGTCACCTATAGAAGCCGGACTTATGTCAAAAGAAATATTGTGTGCCGCCGGTGGTAAACAGCTTGTGCTTCTTTCTGTAAACGAAATGCCAGGGGGGCCTATTGCACTGCTAAACACACACACATACAATCAGGCCGACTTTGATGCCGTAGGGGAAGTTTTACTCTGTCCTCGGCCGCTGGCCCTGCTCGATATGGAGGGATATGCACTTTCCGCTTTTCGTGCGATATTCGGCAATAGCGGGATAACAGAGAATAACAAGACTATTACGCCAAAACCTTTGGTTCCTGTTCTTGATGGTCCGGCTTGTGTTACCATCCATCCTTTTGACAATGAGAATTGTGTTGTCCAAAACTTCAATGATGAACAGGTGAGAGTTGCTGTTACCGTTCAGATTCGGGAAAATAAATCTAATCGATTTATTGACGGGTTTACTAAAAAGCCGGTCCCTGCCCGAACAGCTAACTCCAAAAGTGCTGTATCGCTGGACTTGCTCATTCCTGCAAGGGGTCGAGTTTGGATCCGGCGTGTTGATTTTGCAGTCAAAGACAATTAAACTATAGACTTTCAGGATGTGAAGTTTTTCAATAATATGAGTGCTGATTCTTATTTGGCACGATAAATGTGAGGTGATAATTATGAGAAATCTTTTCAGACATTTCTGTTTAATCCTGCTGTCCACCGGCTTACCTTTAATGCTTTCGAGTCAGAGCTGGGCTAAAACAAAAGCCTGGGAAGGTACTATAACGATTCCTACCTATGGATGGTCGGAAGATGTAAATCCCAAGTTCTGGGCCCTTGAAGGTAAGGTGAAATTCTCAACCACAGTAAAAGGCTCCGTCATCTATCCTTATACAATGCAGGACCATCTTTACAGAACCAAAGTGGATCGAACTTACAAAGCCCTGTTTCTTGAAAATGAATATTTAAAAGTTACCTGCCTTCCGGAGTTGGGTGGTCGTCTGCATTCGGTATTCGATAAAACTGAAGGCAAGGAAATGTTCCATCTTAATAATGTGATAAAACCAGGTATGATAGCGATGCGTGGCGCTTTTATTAGTGGGGGGGTCGAATGGAACGCTGGGCCACAGGTTCACACTGTAACGATCGTCTCACCTGTTGACGCACTTATCGGCCAAAACAAAGATGGCTCGGCTTACCTTGAGATTAATAATCTGGAAAAGAGCCTGCGCACACAATGGACCGTGCGGGTGACTTTGCACCCGGGGAAGGCCTATCTGGATGAGAAGATTCGTATTTTTAATCCCACGGATGCGATAAGTCCGTATTATTTCTGGAACTGCACGGCTTTTCCGAGCTTGGAAGGAACACGCTTTATATATCCGATGACTCTTGGAACAGATCATTATGGAGTCAGATTCTTTTCTTGGCCTATTCACGAGGGTGAAGATATCTCCTGGCTAAAGAACTATGAAACCTATTCTTCGGTTTTCTCCGTTGACTGTGTGTTTGATTTCTTTGGGGCTTATGATGTGGATATGGATCGTGGTATTGTGCAGGTGGCCGACCATCATATACTAAGCGGCAAAAAAGCATGGACATGGGGGACCTGGGATTTTGGTCTGGTAAGCCAACAGAACCTGACCGATGATGACGGCCCGTATATCGAGGTCCAGAGCGGACCGCTGCCGACTCAGTCTGATTACGGTATGTTGCTGCCGAGAGCAGAGGTATCATGGCAGGAATATTGGTATCCTGTGCACGGACTCGCCGATGGCTTCGAATATGCAACGAAGGACGTAGCCATTCAAACTGTCCGTGAAGATGAAAAGCTCCAATTGCGTATCCTCTCAGCGGGCAAGTTCTACGGGGCTACATGCACCTTTTCGCAGGGATCCCGGAAACTTCTCAGAAAAACCATAAACCTTAACCCTGAAAATCCACAAATTCTGACGCTTTTCTCAGCTCCGCGTTCGCCTGTTGATATAACGATAAAGACTAAAAAAGGGCAGGTTCTCGCTTGCTTTGCTACGCCTTTACCTATTCCTGAGATTTCTCCACCTAAGACTTCTGAATTAATGAGAAAGCCTGATGGGCAGCTTACTTTAGAGGAAATATACATCAAGGCCCGAAAGTATGACCTTGCAACAGACCGCAGAAAGGCCCGCGAATACTATGAAAAGGCGTTGAAAGAAGATGCGCAGTATTCGCCGGCACTTCGGTCTCTGGCTGTGCTTGATATAGAAGCGGGACTCTATTCGCAGGCCGTTCGGAGGCTAAAGAAGGCCCTGGATAGAGATGTCGTCGATGGATTGTCCTGGATATTCCTTGGTATGAGTCATTTAAGATTGGCAGATAATAAAGAAGCACTAAGGTGTGCTTATGAGGCGGTAAAATATCAAGGTACGGCTTCTCTCGGCCATGACTTGGCCGGACGTGCTTATATGCGCTCGGGAGAATACTTAAAGGCTGTTGATGCTTTTGAGACAGCGGTCAGTCTAAATCCGAGAGATACTAAGGCAAAGAATCATTTGTTATTGGCTTTATATGCTGCGGGAAAAACAAAATCGGCATACGGATATGCTGAAGAAAGAATCGCCCGGAATCCCACCGATTTGGTTCCAAGGGTCCTGATTGCTCTGCAAAGCAAAGGCCGGATGAACCGCTTTGTGAGTGAAGCACGAGCTTTCGTAGGAGAAATTGATTTTCAGATGTTGGAGACCAGTCTTGTGTTTGGAGAACTTGGTTTGGCAAAAGAAGCTGAAGAGTTGATTTCAGCAGTATGTGTCGAGGCTGTGCAGGAGAATGAGCGCAGCCCATTGCCAATCTATTATTTAGCCTATTTTGCGTCACTGCAGAAAGACCGCCCAAAAACCAGGGCGTACCTCGACCAGGCTGCCGGGATTTATAAGGATTATATTTTCCCCTCTCGCCCCGAAGCGATTGAGGTGTTTAAGTATGCCATCGAGCAAAATCCTGATGATTCTTACGCACATCTCTACATTGGAAATCTTTATGGTCACCTTGGCCGGTTATCTGAAGCTGTCCGGCACTGGCAAAGAGCGGCTGATTTAGACTCGTCATTGAGTGTCGCTTTTCGGAATCTCGGGCTTTATGCCTGGGCTATCGAGAAAGACCTGTCGAAAGCTGAAAGATTTTATCGTAAAGCTATTGATGCCCGCCAAAAGGACCAAACTCTGTATCGAGATTTGGCGGATATTCTACTGGCGGCAAACAGACGCCCCGAAGCAATAAAGGTTCTCGAATCGACACCGTTTGAAAAACTCAAACGTGCCGATATTATTATTATGCTGGCTCAGGCTTATCTTGATGAAAAAAGATACGGTGATACAGTTGATTTGCTCGAATCCACACCGTATTTTGTTAACTGGGAAGGCCAGACAATCACATGGGACTTATTCCATAGAGCACATATGGAAAGAGGCAAGAGGCGCTTTGAAAATAAGGACTTGAAAGGGGCCTTGCATGATTTCGAGGCGGCTTTAACCTATCCGGAGAACATTGGTGTCGGACGCTCGAATAAACCTCAAGAAGCTAAAGCGCAGTACTGGCGGGGAAGGGCCCTGGAAGCCCTTGAACGTTCTGAAGATGCACGCTTGGCCTGGAAAGAAGGGGCCGCCGGACATGAAGGCTCAAAAGAGCAGAATAAGTATCGAGAACTCTGTAAAAAAGCTCTCACGAATACTAAATAACAGGGATTCATACTATGACTTCACAAAACAAAATAGACTACAAGACGACGGTAGAGGACGAGCATTGGCGAGATGAGGAGTTTCAATGGGCACGAATTTTTTCCTCGGGAGATCCGGCAAAAGGTATAGTCCTCTTATACATACAGAAGGCTTGCACAGCGTTCCATGAATTTGAACCGTCCTGGAAAGAAGGTGCCCTGGATGAAGGGCAGGTTGCTTTTTTTCGGAAGCGTTTGGCAAAGCGTCTCAGGCAGATACTGGTAACTATGGACAACAATGATCTCGATAAGATTAATGGTGCCGCTGAGCTGGCGGAAGTTCTGCGCTCTATAGAATCAGCAAAAAACCTGGACGAATTGGCCGAGTTAACTGAGAAAATGCATTCTGCCAACCATTTATTATCGGATTCGTTAGAAGAGAAATAGCAGGAGGAAAAAATTATGAAAGGTGTTACTCGTCGGGATTTTGTAAAAAGTACTTTATCTGTGGGGCTGTTAACCGCGCTGCCGTATTCTCGCGTACAGGGGGCGAATGACCGCATTCGTGTGGGCCTGGTCGGTTGCGGCGGTCGCGGTATAGGGGCACATATACCCTCCTTTGAGAAACAGGGCGGTGTCACCATCGTTGCTGTGAGCGATCCCGATCAGCAGCGTATGGCACAGGCGGCCAAGATAATCGAATCAAAATATGGGCACAAGGTTGCCCAATACGTCGATATACGTAAGATGTTCGACCTCAATGACATAGATGTGGTTGCCAACGCGACACAGAACTATTGGCATGGCCTTAGTACGATCTGGGCTACTCAGGCCGGCAAGCATGTTTATGTAGAGAAACCACTGTCACATTATATCTGGGAAGGCAGGCAGATGGTCAACGCTGCCAGAAAGTACAACCGTATCGTTCAATGCGGTACTCAACGTCGCTCGCAGAGTTCCATTGCTAAGGCAATACAGTGGATTCAGGAAGGAAACCTTGGCAGAATCAGATACGTCACGGCTTTTGCCAACAAGAAACGCTCCTCATGCGGCAAGCGTAACTCTCCGCTCCCGATTCCCGACTCCATCGACTATGACTTCTGGTGTGGTCCCGCGAGAAAATTACCGATTTATCGCGACCGGCTTCAATATGACTGTAGCTTTGACTGGAACACCGGTGACGGAGAATCTTGCAATCAGGGTGTCCACGAGGTGGATGCAGCTCGGTGGTGTCTGGGCGAGAAGATGCTTCCGCGCCGGGTGATAAGTATTGGTGGCCGGTTCGTATTCAATGATGCCTGCGATGTGCCGAATACCCAGATAATCTATTATGATTTTCCTAAGGCGCCGGTGTTTTATGAGGTTCACAATCTAACGAAAGCCAAAGGTTCTGATGAAATGCCTGAGTTTCGCGGTGAACGAGTGGGCGTGATTGTGGATTGTGAAGGCGGCTCGGTAAGTCTTTATCGTGGCATAGCGTGGGATAACGAAGGTAAAGAGGTTAAAAAGTTCAGCGGTGGTGGTGACCATTTTGTTAATTTCATTGAGGCGGTTCGTAGCGGCCGTCGCCAGGACCTGAAAGCTGAAGTTCTCGAAGGGCATATTTCCACTGCGATTACTCATACCGGTAACATTTCGTATAGACTTGGTGTGAAAGCCTCTCGCAAAGAGATGCTCTCTCAGGTTCGGGACATTCCGATATTCAGAGACATGTTTAAGCGGATGCTTGAGCACCTTAAGGGTCACGAAATTAAAGTAAACGCCAAAACAGTGTCACTCGGACCGTGGCTGGAGATTGACCGGAAGAACGAGTGCTTTAAGCATAATGAGCAAGCCAACCGTCTGGTTCGTGGATTTTATCGCAAGCCATATGTTGTGCCGGATTTATCGGCTTAAGCGCAAACTGTTTTGATGGATAGAATTTTCTTTTCAATTGGGATCGTATTATTTCATCTTCTGAGGTAGCATGGAAACTAAAACGTCTGATTTGGCACTGGTTGGGATCATTTTGTCGGCACTGGCAATGTCGGTTGGCTGCGATTTTCGCGGTGACTATGGCCGTTACCTGTCAGGTGGTTGTTCAGCGTTTTTTACGAAAGCCATTAACAATCCTATAGCTAAAAGAACTGTTCCGACAAGATAGGAAAACCATATATTTATGAATTTTACAGATGGTGTGATTATCTGATATATCAAGCAAACCGTCAGCATGAGTATGGCAAATGCCAGTAAGCTTATTCCCAACACTTTTCTTTGATTCATTTCTTCCATATTATCACCTATAAAACCAGCCAGAAAATTAATGTCAGCGATATTCCAATCAACAAAGCTACAACGCTCCAGAGGCGCCAATCCATTATCAGTTTTGGTTTTTCCTCTTCCTTTTCTTCTATAGTTCCCCAGCAGAGCCCCTTTAATTTTTCTTCCGCGTATGGTTCGGTAAAATGGCTGCCGCCAATAGTAATTATGGCTGTTATAATTCCTCCCGCCCATCCGGCCCATACGAATGACCACCAGTATGGTGTCAGGTTCGGGCCGATGAACCTGTCCAGAATGAAGGCAGATATTGAACCTGCCAGCAAACCGACAAAAGCCGGCAGGGCGGTTGCCCTTTTATAGAATATCCCAATCGTCAGTGTCATAAATAGCGGAAATTGTATATATGAAAGGACGGATTGCCATGCCTCGTAAGCTGTGTTGAAAAAACCCGGAACTGTTGCTGCGAACAGTGAACTGCAAAACAGAAGTATAAGGATAGCCGCTCGTCCGACCCAGACATAATGTAAATCCGGTTTGTTCTTTACTAAAAATCTCTGATATATATCTCTGGTTAGAACTGTGGACATTGAAGTCAATAATGAATCGCACGATGACATTCCGGCCGCGTAAAGTGCGGTAATTGCGGCGCCGGCGGTTCCGACCGGAAGTAATTCAGTGACCATTTTCGGCATTGCATCGTCCGGATTGCTTTTAACTATCTGAGGATACAATACGACTGCGCAAAGGCCAAAAAGCCCCCAGATAAATGTCATCGGAAACTTCATTATGCTTCCAACCACCAACGCCTTTCGGGAATCTTCAAGTGTTCTACAGGCAAAAGTCCTTTGCAGGGTGTTTTGGTCTGTACACCAGTACGCCAGACCCAGAGAAAGCGAACCTATGAACATTGCTCCCCACCAGGTGTCGGCGTTCCCTTCGGACCTGCTTAATACTACGTGGAACATTTCCGATGGCAGCGCCTCACGAAGACCAGACCACCCTCCGACGGCCCTCATGGAAAAAAAGACTAACCCTGTCGCGCAGACGGTCATAATGATAAATTGAAGAACATCGGTAATCATTAC
>CAZWME010000049.1:0-13192 GCA_964634515.1 uncultured Pirellulales bacterium
GTCGCCGCGACTTGTTTCGGGGCGCCAAACTCACTGTGTACACTATGCTGCATAAACATCGCACAATCCAAAGCAACCGCAACCTCGGAATATGCCCATTTCCTCTGCGCGCAACCCTGAGCAATAAGACCCACCAGGGCCTGCATGTTCGCCTGCTCATTCTCTTCGACAGAGATGCTAAAACAGCCCAAAGCCTTTCCGTGCCTACCCAAGAGACCAAGATAAACCACCGTCGCTGTGTCCCTGCTTATGTAAATTCCCAAGTAGTTCTGAGGTTCCACTACCGGCAAACTCCTAAATAATCGTTTGTATTCAACCGTTAATTACGGCAATTCGTTTTACTTTTTCACCGTCTTTCGTTATCGCGATAATACTCGAGGCCTTTGCCACACCGCTTACCGCAGTTACTTTTATCGTGAAAAACCTGCTGACAGTTGTGATATATTTTTCACATTTATCTATAGAATTGGAATATCTGAACAGATCTGTTTTCAAAGCCTGAAAATCACTGAAAGGCTCTATGCGTCTTCGCTGAATGATTTCTTCGGCGATTTCGACCTGGTCACCGCCGAAAATAAAGGCCGCCTCCAAAACATGCCGGGGTGCGGTATTTATATTAACCTTCATCGTGCCCCACAGTCCCATATATTTCAATGCCGACTCATTCCTCCTGTCCGGACCGGTGATTATTGGTCTGGCAAGGGTCTCGGTATCGATAAGTGAGCTGTGAAACAGCTTGGCAAAGTGCGTAGTTTGTTCGGCAATTTGATCAGGAACTTTTACAGTCTTCCTGGTTACCCGTGTCGAAGGTTTTTTACCGGTGCGGCTTTTGCTGCTGGTGGTTCTCGTTGTTACCGCCGTCTTGACGGTCCTCGTTATCGGCTTAAAGTCGAGTGCGAAAGGTCTTATTTTACCTATTTCCTGCAGCTCAAGTTTTAGTGAATCAATCTGTTCGGCAGTAAGCCCGGTCATTTCACAGAAAGTTTCAAAGCCCGCTTCGGCTTCGCGTTTTATGTCATCATCCTCCAGCATAGCCCATCCGAGCGGGTATTTTGCGTTTTCATCTTCAACCTCAATCCGGACTTTGGCCGCACCAATCTCGAACTCGACCGGCTCGGTTACAAAAGGCCAGGCCGGTCCATAAGGCCCCGTAATCGTCACAGAACCATAGTTGTCAAAATCATCCATCCCCATTTCATCGAAGTCGATGTTGTTAAAATTATCAATATCCCCAAACTCATCAAATTCGTCGATACCAACCTTGTCCCTTGAGCGCCTGTAGCCATCAAACATTGTCAGCTCAGAGTCAAGACCCCACAGCTCTAAAAGCTCCTGATACTCTGCCGGAGTAAGATAAAACAAGTCGGAAAAATCCGGCTCATTCGGCCGGCTTATCAGTTGCGGATCGATCTCCTCCAATGTAGCAAGAGCATACTTTACCGCTGAGTCGCAACCATAGCGAGCGTTGCTGTAATCTATAATATACTTCTCGCGGTGACGCTGGGCCGCAACACGAGTACTTAAAGTATAACCAAGCATCGCGAGCACGATCAACAGCCCCAGCGTTACCAGCAGCACAAAACCCGGGCGGTGCCGGAAATTATTACGTTTTTTCAGACTTTTGCTCATCGTTTGACTTCTTTGGTTTTTTTCGGACTGTCCGGCTGAGCTTTCTCACCATCGGGCAAAGGCTCATTTGCCTGCTCTTTTTCTTCGCCTTCAGCTAATCCACTTTTCTCAACAGTGAATCTGATTTTTCTGGTTCTGTCGACTGCTATGGTTCGAATTGTTTTTTCCTCTTCCGGCACATCCAGTGTACCACCGACCGTCTTAAAAGGCTCACCAGCAGAAATAGTAACCTCAATACCCGGAGGCAGAGAAGTGGATGTCCATTTATCCAGATATCTTTCACCCCAGGGAACCTTTATTCTGAAAAAGGTAATCCCGGCGCAAATTGGCACAAAAAGCTCTCTTTCCCAATCATCCTTGTTATTGTCGAGAAGCTTATCCTCCAATGCTATTCCACTGTGGCTTCGGTACAGAACCAGGCCTTCGACGCCAGTCTCGAAGTCATAGTTGGTCTGCCAGACTATGTTTTCAAATGTCTGTTCCTGATTCCTTCTGTCGAAAAAAGTTTTAGTAATTGTAAGCCTGGCGGTGGGGAAACCGTTTTCGAATTTATTCTCAATATTGATTTTAGTGTCCGTACCGGCAATTATTCCGTCGAGGTCCTCGGCGATGCGCTGCATAACCTCAGACAGCAGCCGCGAGCTGTCAAGCTTGCGTGTAACCGCGGCAGCCGAACGCTCGGCCCGGTTATAAACAACAAGCACTGCGACTAAAACCATCGACCCTATAGCCAGGGACGTAATGACTTCAGCCAACGAAAAACCTGTCCTTGCCCTCGATGTGCCAAAAGCCTTTTTCATATTATATTCGGTCCTGCCCGGCCTCATCGCAATCAATACCCCTACCTTCGATTTTTCATCAATTCCCAAACCTCAGAGATATCCATTTCTTTGAGTTCCCCATAAGTCAGGCCCGTCTTTGGATCTATATCATCCTGCCCGCCACCGAGACTGTCCTGTTCTTCCATCAGCTTGATTAGCTCTGCTTCAGACTGCACCTGCAGCTTTTTGTCTTCGGCGCTGGGCTGCCCGTTGTTGATCTGGTAGATATCAAGATTCATCCTGACGAAGGAGCCTTCTCTGGTCTTGAGCAGGCCATTCTCAAGCCAGCCTTCGATGGTCTCGACATCGACACCGGCATACTCAGCGGCTTCTTCTATCGTCGCGATTAGCTGGGCCGTCAATTGACCTTCCTCATCCTCGCGCGACATAACGTCAAGAAGTTGATTTTTTGTTAAATCGGTCAGCCAATGTGTCAGTTCAACCGTTTGCTCCTGCCCAACAGAGTCGATGTATTGAGCCGAGCAAACACCTCTGAGCCACATCCGCGACGTTATCGGCTCGTAAAAAGTCTCGACAACAGTCTGCCATGTAATTTCCGGATATATTTCACTGTCACCGTACTCAACCGTCTCCTCAACAGATTGCAAAGCAAGCAGCCTCTCCATATTCTCGCGCGCAACTTCAAAGGCCTGCATACGCAGAACCGAATCCGCACCTGAGACCACACATCGGTTTATAACGACCAATACGCTTGAGCTGATAAGCGCAAGTATAGACACAGCCATCATAACCTCTACGAGAGTAAAAGCCGGTTTGCTCAATATTTTTTCAGAAAAGTACTTCATCTTTGGTTTTAGGCTCCAAAAGCCCGACATCACCCTGCTCTAATGTAATCATTCTATTTAACCGATTGACAACAATTGAATACGGCTGCTCATTTTCATCGAGCAGCACGATTTTACCGCCGTATTGCCAGCCCGAATGCCCGGCCCTGAATTTCGCTCTGTCCTCGCTGGTGGCATCACCGTCGTCGAACATAACATAAGACACCCGGCAATTATCACTGAAAATATCCTCGATAATAATCTCCTCTTCGAGCACCTGAGAGAGGTCAGGATTCGTAATCTCCCTAAGCATATATCCCTGCTGGGGTATATCGATAATAACTTCATATCTTCTGTCGCTCTCGCCGGCGGCACTGGCAGCCATCTGCATCGTCGAAACAAGTTCCTGAACCTGTGCCCTGAATGTACTCTTCCTGAGCATTCCGAAAATGTGTATTTGCACCATAAACACCATCAACGCAATCACCACAATCACCACCATCAATTCGGTCAATGTGAAGCCTGAATCAGCGTTCTTCGTACGGAGCCCCAAGGACGGTGCATAGCGTTTAGTGTAGAGTTTCTTTTTTCTATCCGCTGTCTTAGTATGCATCTGTGCTGAGCAAGTCATCCTCAGTGCCCTCTTCTTTATCGGGACCCATACTCCTGATTACAAACTGCATGCCGCTCTCCGGGTAAATCTCATAGATAAACTCGTTGTTCCAGCCATCCAAAGGCAGTTCTGTAGTTTCCAGATAACCACCCGGCTCCCAGATTTCAACGTCACCGGGCTGCTCGATAAGAGCCAAAAGGCCCTCATCTTCAGCAGGGAATCGGCCGGACTGCATCTTGAAATGATTAACCGCGGCATGAAGGGACTTCAGATTAGCTTGAGTGGTTGTAATACGGGCCTGGTCTATCTTACTGGCCACCTTTGTAACTACTAAAGTAGCAAGCAGGCCGATGATAATCAGCATCGCCATAAGCTCAACCATCGTAAAACCATATCTGGCGCGTCTTTTTCTTTCTTCCCTTGTCATTTTAATCTCCGAAAGATTTCGTTACAATTTACCTGCTGAAACTTCCAAAATCGGCAAAATCGTAGCATAAGCGATTAAGCCTACTATTGCAGCCATAATAATTATAATAACCGGTTCAACCGCAGCACCCAGTCTTTCAATAACTATATCGGTTGATGCCTCGAGATTGTCACTGATATTTTTAAGCATCGTTTCCAGCTCGCCGCTTTTTTCGCCCACAGCAACCATATGAGCAATTGCAGGGTCGATAACTCCGCTGTCCCGAAGCGGCGTGGCAATATCGGCACCGGCGAGAATCCGTTCACGGGCCTGCTGAATGGCTTTTTTCATAAGGCTGTTGCCCGTAACCTCGGCCACAACCCGAAGAGATTCGGCCATGGCAAGTCCAGAGCTTAGAAGCGTCGATAGTGTTGAAGCAAAACGCGCGACAACACGCTGTTTTATGAGAGGACCGAACAACGGCAAAGACAACAGAAACTTATCACGCATATAAGCGCCTCGGTTGGTTTTCAAAAACTGCCTGAGACCCCAGACAATACCGACAATCGCCGCTATAACCACCAACAGCCACCAACTGACCAATACATAACCGACCCCCATTAACAGCTTGGTAATCCCGGGCAGCTCCTGACCGGACCTGGCAATCTGCTCACCTATCTTAGGGATGACGGTGGTCGTCAGAACTATAATAGCAGCGATGCAAAAGACAATCAAAACCATCGGATATACCATTGCCGTCATCACCTTCGACTCAACCCGCCGGCGTTTTTCCATAAAGCCCGAAATAGTCGCAAGGCTCAATCCTAATGAGCCGGTAACCTCACCTACACGAACCATACTTACGTATATGACATCAAAAAAATCGTCGTAATCTTTCAAAGCATCGGTAAATGATTCACCGGTAACCACACGGTCGCGAATATCGACAATTGCGTTCTTAAACCGTACATCCGAGACCTGAAGCGTGAGCACAGAAAGCGCCTCGGTCAGTTTAATCCCTGAATTAAGCAGCGTGGCCATTTGCTTGGTAAAGTCGATTATCTGCGTTTTGCTGCTCTTGGCGAAAATTGAAAACAATGCCGCTTTACTTTCAGACCTGGAACTGATCTGATTAATTGAAGAAGGGTGAATACTGCGCACCCTGAGCTGCTTTCGTGCGGCATAAGGGCTTTCTGCGGTTACCGAGCCTTTGACTTTTTTGCCGCTTGTTGCTATAGCTGTATAATGATATCTGGGCATCTTTTATTTTATTATTTACTATTGAATATTGTTTATTTTCTAACTGTTTTTCGAGAAAATACGAAAAATGTTACATGACATCTGTTTGTGTTACTCTCAAAACTTCGGAGATAGTCGTTACCCCGGCCAGAACCTTCCTCGCTCCGTCCATTCGCAGGGTCTGCAAACCAGAGTCAAGAGCAAACTTTTTTATCGTCCCGGCACTTTCCCGCTTGTATATCAGGTTACGCACCTCTTCGTTAATTAACATCATTTCATAGATACCGGTCCGGCCTCGATAACCGGTCTGAAAACATTTTTCACAGCCTTCACCAACAAAAAATTCCGTGCCGTTTGCGACCGCATCGGCTCCGAGCCCAAGCTCTCTCAATTCATGCTGTGAAGGTTCGGCAACCTTTTTGCAGTCCTGGCAGACCTTTCGCACTAATCGCTGAGCTATTATGGCAATCAGAGATGAGCTTACAAGATACGGCTCTACCCCCAAATCCAAAAGTCGGCTAACCGCACCCGCAGAGTCGTTTGTGTGCAGTGTGCTGAAGACCAAATGGCCGGTAAGGGAAGATTGTATCGCCATACGGGCCGTCTCAATGTCACGAACCTCGCCCACCATTATCACATCCGGGTCCTGACGAAGCACGTGACGCAGTGAGGTCGCAAAAGTCATCCCTTTTTTATTGGCAACCTGAATCTGACTGATGCCTGCGAGCTGATACTCTATCGGGTCTTCTATGGTTATAACATTTTTCTCCGCCGAGTTAATTCTGTTAAGACATGCGTAGAGGGTTGTGCTTTTTCCGCTTCCGGTCGGACCGGTTACGAAAATCACACCGTGAGAGCGGCTGAGCAAAGAATCGAATTTCTTCAGGTCACTCTCCCCAAGACCAAGCTCGTCCAATCCGTACAGGGCCGTGCTCTTATCGAGCAGTCGCAATACACTGCGCTCACCATAGCTGGTCGGAACGGTGCTGATACGCAAATCGACCTCACGCTGGCCGAGACGAACACTGCACCTGCCGTCCTGCGGAAGACGGCGCTCCGCAATGTCCATTCCCGCCATAACCTTGATACGGGAAATAATCAAAGGCAGAACATTTTTATTCAAGCTCAGAGAATCATACAAAATACCGTCAATACGATAGCGAACCTGAATCTTTGCCTCATAAGGATGAACATGAATGTCACTGGCTCTCAACTGCAAAGCACGAAAGAGAATGTCGTTAACCAGCCTGATAACAGGCGGCCTGTTCACCACATCCAGCAGGTCGTCCGAACCTGCAACCTCATCCATGAGCTGGTCGAGATTCTGCGAATCAAGCTCTTCGGCCACCTCTTCGATGACCGTCGTCCTCTGCTCGTAGGCGATATCTATGACCGAAGTAATGGCCGCACGGGTCGATACTGCCGCCTTCACGGGCAGGCCCGTCATCTTCGAAACGTTGTCCAGCGCGTTTGCGTCCAGCGGCTTGGATAAAACGACCGTCAGCTCACCGTTATCGGCCTGAGGTTTTATTCCAATAAGAAAATGGTGCTGAGCATAAGTCGCCGGAACTGATTCCACAAATTCCGGAGGAACAGATTTGGCCGATATCTCCGGGATATATTCCCAGCCTAAAGATTCCGCAAACAGCTTCAAAATAACATCTTCCGTAAAGTACGGACAGTGCAGCAGGGCCTCATCAAGGCGAACCGGACCGCTGTTCTCTTCGAGAAATTTGGTCAATTGATCCACGTCAACAAGACCGGTCCGCTTAGCAGTTTGTATCAGTATGTTTTTCATCGCTATTGTGTATCAAGTACTTTGAGCGGAGTCATCTTTCTGGGCTTTACGCCGGGCCAGTTTTTATAATTCTGAAATTCTATTTCATGTTCTTCAAATGCATCCCTGTTTCTATCGGATATACGCTGCAATTCACCACCCGCAAACCCTTCTTTATCGGGTCTTATAATCTCGGCCTTAACAAACACATACAGATTTCTTTGTAAGTCGCTGTTGCTCGTGCTCCTGAACAATCCGCCGAGAAGAGGAATATCGCCAAGAATCGGAACTTTTGTTCCGCCCTTGCTCTGGTTAAGTTTCAGCATCCCACCCAATATTATTGTGCTGCCATCAGGGACGGTAACGGTCGTGTTAATATTACTTCCCGTAGTATCAGGTGGTCTATCGCCTGTTATGGTTCCAAAATCTTCCCTGTCCAACATAATTTCAAGGCGAAGCAAGTCACCCCGGCTTATATGAGGGACTATCTCAAGAGTTATACCCGCATCATACTCTTGAAAATCGAAACCGGTCTGCACAACACCCATCGAACCCTCAACAACTGCTCCGGTCTCTTTTCTAACATAAGTAATATCAGTTGTTTCAATTTTTCCCATCTCATTGTCGTTAACGAGGATTTTGGGTTTTGCCAGCACTCTTCCGTAATCCTTCTGCTCCATAGCGGTTATTAAAGCATTAATGTGCTTATCGCCATAAAATCCGATCCCGTTACCACCAATGGACTGAAAATCTATAAAGCGGTCTCTTCCGCTTTCCAAAAGGCTCGAAACTAAATTAGAAGCCCCTGCTGCAACACCAGGCATAATCGGCCCGGTCAGGCCCGAGGTGGCGACCAAATCCGGAAAGCTCTGGATTAGATTAAGGTCATAATTAAAGTCATCGTTCTTCGATATCTGGACCAGGGTTACATCAATAAGGACCTGAGGCCTTCGCTGGTCTAATTTCTCTATCAGGTCACCGATCCATACCTGGTTCTTTTTGCTCGCATAGACAACCAGTGAAAAAGTGTTCGGATCGGGAACTATAGTTATTTGTTCTTCCTGCTTTCTTATAACGCTTTCAATCTTGCCCTCTTTGTCCAGAACAGTCTCCTGAACAAGAGGCTCCAGAATCGTATACAAATGTTCCGGCGATTGATTTTCCAGCGGATAAATCTTATAAGGTATTTCCTCCTCTTCCATCTCACTGTCCACGTAGGCGATTATCTTGGCTATCTGAGTGTGCTGCTCGGTGGTAGCATTAACTAAAAGGGAGTTCGTCGGCTCAACTACGACCACTTGCGGCTCTCTGGCAATGTTCTCAGATAATTCGCGGTCCATTTGCGACCTTATTGTTGGAGGCCTGGTTGTCGTCGTTGGCGTCGTCCTGGTCGATGTAGTCGGCTGCCTCGTACTTCCAGTAAGTCTTGATGAAGAATAAGGATAAGCTGACCTCTGAACAGGCGTAATTATACGAAGCTCTTCCAGTTTCCTTCTTGCCTCCTCGGCATCAACGTGCTTGATTTTGTATAATTTCAAAGTTCTCAAGTCCTGCTGCGCAACGTCAAGAGTATCTATTAAGTCCTCGACTTCATCCAGTTGTTCCTGAGTGCCTATCATCAAGATGCGGTTTGTTCTCTCGTCCGCATCGAGATACACAGTGGCCTGACCCTGCTCGGCCGTTGTTGTTGTTGTCGGTCTTCGAGAAGCGGCGGTTCTTCTTTGAGATTCCAGCCGAAGTCTTTGCTGATATACAGCCGTTGTCTCTCCGGGCTTTCGAGCAGTGCTCGTTTTTACAGGTGCCGCCGGTGCTGCGGCAATAGTAATGGATATAGTGCCCAAATGTTCGGCAAGTGCCTGGATTTTCGGAGACAGCGTTTCTGCCATCGTGTACTGCAACTGCCTGAATCTGAATTTTTTCGGCTCTCCCGGCCTGTCCACCAAATCCAGAAGCGCCTCTATACGCGGCATACGGTAGGTGAATCCGGTAACAATCAGTGTCTTCGTTGCCGCTATTTCCCTGACATCAACAACAAGCCTCATCGCATCCAGAAGATTCTTTGCATTGGCCGTAGTTATATGTTGTAGTGTAAAGATACGGGTTATCACAGCGTCACCAACCGCGATGCCCTCCGCGTCAGGGTATAATTCAGGATCGATATTTTGAGCTTCCGCCGCCGGAACTATAGTGACCAGGTCACCCCTGCGAGTCATTACAAAACCATGAAACTGCAATACGGATTCCAACAGGGGATAAAGCTCTTTTAATTTGATAGGCCCGCGAAGCCTGCCGTGACGTCTGAGTGTAATATTGCCTTTGACCTTGGTCTCGTCATACAAATAGTTCAGATGTAAATGCTCACCCACAAAGCCCAAAAAATCAGCTATGGAAAGTTGTTCCGGCAAAGCCAATTGAAAAGTTCTTTCCCCGTCGGAAATCGACTCCGACTCATACGGCTTGACGGGAGCAGGCAGTTCGGCCATCTCTTTCTCAAGCATTGTCGGAACGGTGCTTGGCCGGGCTGTTATACTGTCCTGGGCAACAAAAGGATGCCCCGACATCTCCGGCCTCGCTAATTCAGGTGCTGTCCAATTACTGCCGGTACCAGAATTACCCTGTGCAAAAAGATTCTCCTGGTTCGATAATTCCTCGACCACCGAAAGAATCGTCTCCAGCTTCCGAACCGGGGCTACAACAATCACCGCGCCGTTGTGGACATCTATCATCGCTCTATATTTGGCATTCACGGCCGGAGGATTTGAGAAGCTGCCGATGGCTATATTACCGAGTTTCGATGCAATCTGCTCGTTCAATGGAAAATTCTTTCCCACCGAAGCACTTGATAATCTGCTCACTTCAAACTGACTCTGGCTGTCAACAAGATTCAATATTACCATTGCCTTGATAAGCTCATCAGGATTGGCCGTCACCAATAGAGCAGAAGAACCGGGAAAAGACGAAACCGTCCCTATCCCGACATCGGCAAGATACTTTATGCCCCGCTCTACAGGGATGTACTTCAAGGGAAATATCTTGTACTGCATCGAATCTGACGCACCCTCCTGAGCAGCCAAAAGACAATTGCTGAACATTAACAGAGCTGTCGACAAAACAAGCAACCTGCTAAAAACCCCGCGAGAAAATTCTTTGTTTACCATTCTTTATCACCCCTTAACCTGATAAATTAAAAAATATTCCAACTTGCCGTTTTATTTCTGACCGGAACTCGTCGGTGTCTCTATCACCTTTTTTAATTCTTTACCTAAAATACTAAGCCTTTCCGACTCCTCCGCACTTAAACTCGAAGACTTCGAAGCTTTGAACTCGGATATAATCTTTTCCATTATCTCAGCCTTTTCCTGGGCAGTAGGTCTTGTACCGGTCTTGTCAGAATTAAAACTTTTTTGCAATTGCGCCAGCTTTTCAGTAAGTTCTTCCATAGCCGACTTTTCTGCAACACTTTTACGAGAAGGCTGAGCCTTGCTCGACAGCTTTACAGTACGAGAACCCGTCTTCCCCGAATACGCTGTAGAAGACTTTACAGTAGCTGCTGCAGAAGACTTGGAAGCTGCCCTTGCTCTTTCCCTTGCAGTACCGCCGGAAACACCCGTCCGTCTCGAAGGAACAGCAGACACCCCTTCAACAACCGGCGCCCCTTCAAGAAGACTTATATGCGGCTTTTGCTCAGCCTTAAGCTCGAAAGTTCCATTATTGTCTTTAACAACAACAACGCCGTCCTTCACCTCCTGGATAAGTAAATGGCCGACAGTACCGGACTGCCTGACCCAGCTTCGTCCTTTGCCCGGCTCGTCAATCAAAGCTATAGACATCTCCGGGTGGCTCTTGGAATAACTCGTGGCGACTACCTTAAACTTTGGCGCAGAAGAAGGCCTGCGTACAACACTGGTAGTACGACCTTTTACAGGCCTTTGCGCCACCGGTTTGGGCGGATTCAAATACAAAGCAAATGCCCCGGCCTGCTTGACAAGAGGAGATACCTGGCTTGGGCCTCTCGTCGATTTATTACCGGCACTTTTGTTGAACTTCTCTATCACATCCGGCTCACCCAGCAACTCCTCGATGTCTTTATCACCGCGGACCCCAAAAACCACAGAAAAAACAACCAAAATGCCCACTAAAGCCACCGCCAGAATACTCATTATTCGTAATGTTTTTATCATATCGGTCTCTTAAGTATGTAAATCGTTCGTATCAGGGTTATTATGCCCTTTATTATTTGACACTTCCGCCGGAGCTTGGTTCCCGCCAATGAACGATTTTTTCCAGAAAATCTCCCTCGTTTCCCGCGTATCCTCCGCTATGGTCAGGTGTATGGCAATCAATACACCCTGATTTCGGCCCTTTTAAGGCTGTATTACCTGCTGTTCTGATATGCTCCGAGCCAGGCCCATGGCAATTCTCACAGCCGACATTTTTCATATGGCCGGTTTTCTGCTCAGAAACAAAACCGCTCTCATATTCCATACCGACAACATGACATGTAACACACTCAGGGTCAAGCTGCGAGCCGACTCGCTCAAGCGTCGCGTATGCGCGTGCATGAGCTTTTTGGCTCCACTTTTCATATTCGTATTCATGACAAGTCTTACAGGACTCTGAGCCGGTATATTCCAGATTATCAGGCAAAACAAATCGCTGATATTTCTCTAAAAGATTCCTCTCTCCGACAATTTGTTGATAACCTTTGTACAACTGCACAAGAGAAGCATCCTCTTTAAGTTCTCCCTTGACCGGTATAGAAAGAAAACTCAATCTCGGTTTACCTTTGTAAGCGGGAGATTCTGTTATTTGCAGGCAGCTTACATATCTGCCGAACCGTCCCACCGAAAAAACCAAAGGCCTGTTATTAAGACCGCCGGCCACCCGCGGCTCGTCGGAATCTGAAGGACGCACAATACAATCCACCACAGGCACTCTCTTGGTAATAAAATCGATAATGGTATCATCACAATGGTTTAGTATAAGGATGTTGACCTTAGACTTGCTGTCCACCTGTGCCGGATTAACACCTGAACCAAAAAGCTGCCCAATTTGCTCTATCGGTTTTGATTTCGCATCAAAGGCCGCAATAGCAACTAATACAGGTTTGCCTCTGAGTAACAGGCTTTTGGCAAATTTCGCGGGAACATCCACATCAGATGATTGCTTTGAACTTATGATATTAAAAAGAAAACCGGTATCGTCTAAAAGTCCGAAGTTTTTACCCGTTTCGATGTCTTCTTCGCTTAAACTGACTAAATCATAATCGAGCAAACCCAAAGCCTGGAGTATTATATTAAACTTGATTTCGTCCTGTTCACCCCGGCCTGCAACAAGAGAACCGGTATCAATAATCAATCTTTTATCATCAGAAACACGATTGAAAATTGTAGCACGCCTGCTGAGTCCGCCAAGCTGTCCACCCGTACAACCGCAGGGCTTTAATTCACCAAGTGTGTTACCGGTAAAAAAGACAATCAGCGATTCGGGCTTCGAAGGTCTTTTCACCGACGGCTCGGTTTTAACATCCGATCCGCACGATACACAAAGCACCGTCACGAAAATGCAGCTTACTAATCGAATTATATAAAGGTTAGTTTTCAATCCACCCCCATAAGCACTTGGTTACGTTCCCTCTTAGTGCACGAAGATTTATATCCGGTTAGTACACTAAATTACTGTCTGTAAAAAACTCGACAGACAACTTTCAGCTCATCACCGTCTTTTATCTTAACAACAAGAACATCCGCGAAAAATGTTTTTCCCTCGGATGCCGGCGGCGTCATTTCCACATTGAGCTGATAACCGTCGCGAATTTTCTCCTGACTGAGAACTTTAATCGTTTTATTCGGCGACGAAACCGATTCGATCTCAAAAGCGCCGCCATAATTGTTCAGAACGGATACTTTCCTGACTATCGGC
>CAZWME010000050.1:0-13178 GCA_964634515.1 uncultured Pirellulales bacterium
TATGCCTTTGGTATCTTTTTTCAAGCCAAGACCAGAAGCTAATTCAGGCGTTAATTCCTCGAATTTTATTCCTATGTAACCTCTTGAAACAGTTCCATTTTCAACAAGCTGGTCATAAATGTTCTTTGCCATATTTATCGGTATCGCGAAGCCGATTCCTATATTGCCGCCGGCTCCGACAATAGCGGTATTAATGCCGACCACCTCTGCATCAAGATTTATCAGAGGTCCGCCCGAATTACCGAAGTTTATCGCGGCATCGGTTTGAATGAAGTTTTCAAAATTAGCCAGGCCGAAACCACTTCTGCCTTTTGCGCTTACGATACCGGCGGTGACAGTGTGGCTCAGACCGAGCGGATTGCCAATGGCAAGGACCCATTCGCCAACTTCAAGGGCGTCAGAGTCGGCCAGTTCGAGATATGGAAGGTTTTCGCCATCTACTTTTACGACAGCTACGTCCGAATCCGGGTCGGTTCCGATGATTTTTGCGGTAAACTTTCTGCCGTCTGTGAGCTCGACCTCAACTTTCTCAGCTTCTTCGACCATGTGATTGTTTGTGAGGATATAACCGTCGGGCGATATGATAAAACCGGAACCCTGGGCAGTTCGTGACTCCCTTCTTGGTGCGCGCGGTGCGCGTTGTTCAGGCTGTTCACGCGGATCACGCTGGCGGGGAGAACGACGGAAAAATTCAAACGGGTCGGAAAACGGCTCACCAAAAGGCCATTGCCTCATAGACTGACGCTCCTGTGTAACGATTCTTTCGGCCCTTAAGGCAACTACCGCCGGTGAAGTCTTTTCGGCAATAGAAGAAAAGGCGTTACCCATCTGTCGCAGTGTGGCGATGCTGTCCGGGTCCTGCGCAAAGACCGATAAGGGGCTGAAAAACAGCATTACCAAGATGGCTGAAACCACAATATAACGCGAGTGAGTTTTGTTTTGTTTTAAGCTGCTAATGTTCATTTTTGACCTCCAATTCACAAATTATCCACAACAACACTAAATTCTCTTAGTTCGACAATTACAATAAACAATTTAAGTAGAATTTATACGATTCTATCGCCAATAAGTTCATAGTGTCAAAGCTTTTTCAGGGCGGGCTTTCCAGACAAAGGCGCTGATTGACCTGCTCTGAGGGGATTACTCAAGAGATACGTATTCACTAAAAGAGCGGTTTATAATCAAGATAAATTAATCCATCTTCAACGGGGCAACGCAGGATTGCAGGATATAATCCGGCGATTAAGGCTTAATCCTCATTCCAGAATAATACCCGCCGAGCCGGCCCTGGTTATTCCTGGGGGTTGGAATCCTCTCCTTGTTTCGGTTTAGTGAATAAGGTATTGGCCACCTGTTTTAGCTTTAGAGCTACAGGTTCTGAGGCAATTCCCATGAGAGAGGCCAAGCCGGCAAATCCAAATATATTTGTCTGTTGTACGGTTGAGTTCGCCGGACAGAAGCATCCGCGGATAATGAAGTAGGATACAATAGCAAGGATTGCCCCGACGAATGGTGTTAGCATATATTGCAAAAGCCAGTTTCCCTTCAATTGCTTATTACCGACATACCAGGCGAGCGAGCGGAGAGAACGCACCTGTCCGCCGAGCGCACCTGCAAGCACTACAATAAGAAGCAGGCGTCCTTCATTCGACAAAGGAAAAGTCCAGCAGAGGAAGCTGGCGCGCAAAACCGGGTCGATTGATCCTCTTGATGCTGAAGAAGATGGCCAAAACTGAATTATGGCGACCACAAGCAGAATTGACAACAGTATCAAATACACAGCCATCATTACAAAGCCAATGGGACCAACAGACCTTGGGCCCGAAAGTTCGACATCCCGAACAATGGCCTGGTCGTTCATTTCATTTTCTGTTTGAGTTTCATCGTACATATTATTTTCTCCCATTTTAGAATAATTATTTCTTTTTTAGAAACTGTAACTTACCCAACCAAGAAAGCGAAATAGAGTCGGACTTGTCGCAAAGACCGGCGCAAGAAGTAAAAATACCCAAATAAGAAGCTAAGGTACTGCGTCAATAAAACGGTGACTTTCCATCACTTTTCTCATCGGGCATATTAATGACCGCCCGGCCGTATGTCAAGATTTTTCCGAGCCGGGTGAAGATTTCGTGAAAAATCGCTCATTTCCGAGTTTCATCAGGGTAAAATCTATGTTGAAATTGTGTGGAACTTTAGTAAACGTTAGTTGTATAAAAAAGGTAGAAGGCCTTCGTATTAAACCGGGTTACGCATAATGACACAGGAAATCAAGGTTATAC
The DNA here is from genome assembly GCA_964634515.1 of uncultured Pirellulales bacterium. Taxonomy (GTDB): domain Bacteria; phylum Planctomycetota; class Phycisphaerae; order Sedimentisphaerales; family Anaerobacaceae; genus NIOZ-UU13. The sequence goes on from CAZWME010000050.1 coordinate 2,280, forward strand.
ATCAGGTACTGGAAGGTGATACCGACTCTTTCAGGCATATAGTGGAAAGGTACGAAAGGCCAATTGTCCGGATGATAAGAAATATAATCAATAACAGAGAATCCTGCGAGGACATCGCCCAGGACGTATTCTTTACGGCCTACAGGAAGCTGGCATCTTATGATCCGGCAAGAAGTAATTTTTCGACGTGGCTGTTTACCATAGCCAGAAATAAAAGTATAAACGCGATGAGGAAAAAAAGACCGGTTTCGATGAGTGAATTGCCCCACAACAGCGATACGCATAATCCACCAGATGAGCTTGCCGAAAGGGAATTATTTGGCGAGTTAGACGCCGGACTGGAGGCTTTGCCTTCGGCCCAGAAAAGAGCATTTGTTCTGGTGGAATTCGAGAATCTTTCATACGCAGAGATCGCACAAATCGAGGGAGTAAGGATTGGGACAATAAAGTCAAGAATCAACAGAGCAAAAAAGAAACTCGCAAATGCCTTGAAAGAGATACGGTATGAAAAGTGAAGAAATTTACAACACCTGGAAAGAACGTAAAAGTCAAATAGACCTTCGGGAAAACTTCGCAGATGAGGTGATGAATCAGATATACCAATATGAACGTGACAAGAGAAGACCGCTGTTCGACGTGCAGCGACTGATTGAGCTGACATCGGCACATCGGTTTATAAAAGCAGGAGTGGTTACGGCAAGTGTTGTGGCCGGTCTTGCCAGGATTATGTTTGTGGTTTACAACTTTTTGGCGTGCTAAATAAAGGAGAAATAAAATGGAAGAAGAAACAGTAAACATCAAATACAGAAGGCTGCCGTGGCTGGCAGTGGTGCTTTCATGGATTATGGCCGGGCTGGGACAAATATACTGTGGAAGATTCGTTAAAGGCCTTATATTTACCTTTCTTATTTGTATATTCATCCCGGTATTTTTCGGAGCTTTGTCAGTAGGCCCATCCTCAGTCCGGGTCATGGTAATAATCCTATCTTTGTTAATCTCCCTCATGGTATGGCTGGTCGCGATTATTGACTCATGGCACACGGCAAAGCACACGTCGGCCAGTTATATACTTAAAGATTACAACCGGTGGTATGTTTATGTACTTTTAGTGCTGATGGGTACGGGCGGTTCGACACAAATCGCTTTTAACATAAGGACGACTCTTCTCGAAGCATTCAGAGTCCCGGCGGCATCCGTTTATCCGACAATTGTGCCGAACGACAGATTTCTTGTGAACAAACTTGCTTATAAAAACAAGGACCCTAAAAGAGGGGATCTTATAGTCTTTCTTAATCCCAAAGACAGGAGACAAAATTATATTAAGAGAGTAATAGCAATAACCGGAGATACGGTGGAAATGAAAGACGGGCAACTCTATGTGAACGATGAACAACTTCAACGGCAGAAGCTTGCCCAGTCAACACTGGACAACATAAGAATCGAAGTCAGCGGCAAACCGTTAGAGGGGGATGTTTTTGAAGAGACCAATGGTGACGCTCAATACAAAATCTTCTTAGCCGGGCCGCCTCATAACGAGGTATCAACTGATTTTGCAAAAATGACGGTTCCTGAATATCACTGTTTCGTTCTTGGTGACAATCGCTACCTTTCCTGTGACAGCAGACATTTCGGGCCTGTTCCACTGGCAACAATCAAAGGCAGAGCCGAATATCTGTACTATCCGGCCAAGGACTGGTCCCGATTCGGAAGAATAAAACACTAAGATAGTCATTCATAAAGAGATAACTATGAAAAAAATGAATATTAACGGTTTTTAACAGATTTAGCTGCCGCCACTTCTTATGGCCTCTTCGCTGCGGTTTATATCCCGATTTCGGTCAAAACGCCAGTTGGTCTCTTCATAAAGAGCAGTAATTCATAATTTGGCGGGCAATTCCGGTTTTCTTCGGTAACAAAGGGAAAAACAGCACAGATGTATAGCCGATAGGTGGATATAATACGGGCGACTATAGTTTCCAGGATAAGACAGGGCTTTTAGCGATTTATTCAGAAAGCATGGAAGCGGTTTCAAAACTGATTCTAAATAAATTATATTTGAACGTAATGTAATTATTGATAAAGGTTTGTGGAAATGCTATAATAAACGAAATTTATAACAATAATCATATTATATCATAATTGGGAGATTTATAATCATGAAGTTACTCTGGATTTTTAGAAGTATTTTTCTTATCGTCATCGCAGCAGTTCTGTTCGTCAATATAACTTCACAGGGTATGGTTGAGGATCAAGCAGGCGTAGTTTCGGAGGACGCCCGCAAGGCGAATTTTAATGCCGTCATTTGGAGCAGTTTAGGGATGGCATTGTTTGTCTTTCTGTTAGACGTGCTCACACCTAAGAAGAAACTCAGCGCTTTGGCCGGGGTGTTTTTCGGCCTGTTGGTTGGGATACTTATTAGTTTGGCACTTACATTCGTAGTAGATATGATAATGGATACGTATAGAATTCCAATAAACCTGGTTGCGGTCACTGCTATCAAATCGATGATGGGAATATGTGTATGTTATCTTGTTATCAGTATAGTCATGCGGACCAAGGACGACGTGCGTTTTGTAATACCTTACGTTGAATTTGCCAAGCAGACCAAGGGGGCGAGGCCTTTGGTTTTGGATACGTCGGCAATTATCGACGGGCGGATTGCGGATTTGTGTCAGAGTAAGCTGTTCGATGCCCCATTAATCGTTCCACGATTTGTGCTCAATGAGCTGCAGCTCGTAGCGGATTCGGCCGACAAGCTCAAGCGAAACCGTGGAAGACGCGGACTTGATATACTCAACAAGATGCAGTCAAATTCTGCTATTGAAGTGGAGATTGATGATACTATGTACGAAGAGGTCGAGGAGGTCAAGGGCGTTGACCAGAAGCTGGTAATGTTTACAAAGGCCTGTAACGGGCGATTGTCAACAACAGACTATAACCTAAGCAAGGTTGCGCAAGTTCGTGAGGTTGATGTGGTGAATGTCAACGATCTGGCGAATTCACTGAAAGTAGTTGCTTTGCCCGGCGAGACGATGGAGGTCAAGATAATAAAGCCCGGGGAAGAGGTCGAGCAGGGTATCGGTTATCTTGATGACGGAACGATGGTCGTCGTCGAAGGCGCCCGCAACAAGATTGGCCGGGATTTGCTCATCAGCATAACCAGCTCGCTTCAGACTTCGGCGGGTAAGATGATTTTCGGTAAGTTCGAGGGCTTTGTGCAGGAGACCGGCAGAAACAATCGACGAAAACCACAGAGAAAGCCGGCCGCAACACATACATCCGGGGACGACAGAAACCAATAAGTTTACAAATAGCAGAATCATTCAAGCTATAAGCTTGAAATCTTTTCTTACCGTCCCGGTTTAGACTTCAAAAGAAATTTAATAAACATCCCAACGGCCAATAAAAGCCCGGCGGCAAACACCGGCCAATAGAAGTGTGATTTGTAATCGGGTTGCGTGACATGTGGGCCGGGGGTGCAAAAAGAGACCACCACAATAATCCCTGCAATGATAAAGACCAGCCAACCGGTTCGTGTTACTCTGATGGCTTTGCCGTGAGCATCTCTATAGAGTATAACTGCGGCAAATACGAGCAATGTGATTGAAATAAGGACGGGGTAAAGGACGGCTGAGGCCCAGGTGGTCGGTATTAAAAAGAGTACGTCCCAATCCATAATTGAAGAAGGCCAGTCGAGGAGAACTTTGAGCCAGACGTAATAAAAGATGTCCCAGACTGCGAATATGATCATAAAATAAGCGAAACGCTGTCTGCGGTTGTTACCGAAGAGCCAGGAGCCGGTGAATATTAAGACTATCGTTGCGGCTTCCCTGCCGATTTCGGTCAAGAGTAATCTCTTCCAGAGAGGATCGAAGGCGAATATGGTCAGCGGAAAAGTAAAGCCGTCGGGGTAAAAGATTTCCCGCAAATAAACAACCACTGCGGCTTCTATATATGCAAAGGCTATGCTGAAAATGACAACGATACAAAATACTTTGAATGTTGTTTTCAACGGCTCTGCGATAAACCGGGGCACTTGTGATTTCTCGGATGCGCACATAGTGTTATATTTTTTTCAGCTCTTTCAAAAGTGCCGGTATAGCTTTGGTTTCGGGAACGATAGAAATCCTTCGGCCTTTACGGTAGATGTAGGCTTTGTTCTTTGCGGCACAGAGAGCGATATCGGCGTCGGCGGCTTCGCCCGGGCCGTTGACGATGCAGCCCATTACAGCAACACGCAACGGTTTATCAATATTGCATATTGCTTCTTCAACTCGGCGGGCCAGCTTGATTACATCTATTTCCACCCGGCCACAAGTCGGGCAGACTATCAACTCCGGGCCTGAACGGGGATAAAGGCCAAGTGAGATTAGAATCTGTTTTGCAATTTTAGTTTCTTCGACCGGGTTGCCGGCAATACTAACTCTGACAGTATCACCAATACCTTCAGCAAGGAGAGTACCCAAAGTAACAGCCGATGGTATGCGGGCATCTTCGGGCAGACCGGCGTGAGTGAGGCCGAGATGGATTGGATAGGGGAAAGTTTCGGCAAGTTTGCGGTTAATTTCTATCGTTCTCAAGGTGTTGCTGCTTTTTGCGCTTAGAACCAGTTGGGAAAAGTTGCGACCTTCGAAAAGCCGAATGTACTTTTTCATTTCCCGCAACATCAAAGCAACCCGTTTACTTTGGCTTCGTTCAGGGCTGCTTTTAAGGTTCCTGATACTTGCTTCGTTGACACCTGCGCGTATGGCAACTTTGTGCATTTTGGCGGCGTCTATAATTCGCAGGACATCTTTTCGATTTTTTATATTGCCGGGATTCAGTCTTATTTTGGCGGCGCCGGCTTCTATCGCTTCGATGGCCCTGTCCGGGCTGAAGTGTACGTCGGCGATTAGAGGAACATCCACTTTTTGAACAATTTTTGCAAAAGCGGCGGTATCGGCCCTTCTGGGCACGGCGATTCTCACTAATCGGCAGCCGGCCTGGACAAGCTGATTTACCTGTCTTACACAGCGGGCAATATCGGTAGTCTGCACCTTGGTCATCGACTGGATGACAACTGGGGCAGAGGAGCCGATTTTTACGGTCCCTACTTTGACGGTCTTTGTTTTTCTTCTTTTAATCACACCGAGATTGTAGCTTGTTTAATAAATTCGGGCAAATTAAAATACTGTCCATACTACAGAATTGATTATTGATGCAGGTATGTTATTATTAAGCCGTAAGGGGGTATTCAGCTTAGAAAGTATATGGAGGTCAAGAGCAATGGATTATAACAGATATAACAACGGTATTTCAGGTAGCACAAACAGGAAAGCATGGGGACTGACTTTGTTTACGGCCGGGGTCTTTTTATTGGTGACTTTTAAGACATGCTTTGCAGGTGAGGTTCATGTGTGGGAGAAGGTGGAGATTACCCTGCATGCCGATAAGTCATACGAAAATCCTTATAAGGAGGTAGAGGTCTGGGTTGACCTGAAAGGGCCGGGATTCGAGAAGAGATGCTATGGATTCTGGGATGGTGACAATATATTCAGGGTGCGTGTTCTGGCGAGTGCAGCAGGGACATGGAGGTGGCGGAGCGGGTCAAATCAGAGAGACCGGGGGCTTAACGGCAAGAGCGGAAGCTTCGAGGCTGTCGAGTGGTCCGAGGCCCAGAAGGAGAAAAATCCGTGCCGAAGGGGGATGGTCAAGGCATCCGCAAACGGACATGCGTTCGAATGGGCGGACGGGACGCCTTTCTTTTTGACAGGTGATACGTGGTGGCCGGTCGGGACTTTTCGGTATCGCTGGTACGATGATGATAAGCAACGGCCTATTGGTCCGGGTGCGGGTATTAAGGATTACCTGAGGTATCGTAAAAAGCAGGGATTCAACTGCATTGCGATGATTGCGGCGCTTGGGAACTGGGCCAATGACGACAAGCCGGCGAGGATGAAGATGGCGGATGGGACGGTGCTGCGTTCAGCATGGAAGCAGGCGGGGACAGAAAGTGCCAAGGACATGCACGATGAGGATGGGAACAGGGCGTTTTTGTTTCCAGGTAAGGTGCCCGGGTATGAGAAATATTTCCCGGACGTGGAGCGGATTAATCCGGCGTATTATCGAAATTTCGATAAGAAGATTGACTACTTGAATTCGCAGGGATTTGTTCCGTTTATAGAGGTCTCTCGGCGTGACATCGGGCAGGCGTGGAAGAAGTATTACGACTGGCCCGGTTCGTACACGCGTTATATCAAGTATATATGGAGCCGGTACCAGGCGAACATCTGTCTATTCAGTCCGATTCATCTTGATTGGACGGGGGCCACTATACCACCGGAGGAATGGAACGAAGCGGCCAACAAGGTCATTGAGAAGTATGGGCATCCGCCGTTTGGAACATTGGCGAGTACAAATTCAAATCCCTCGACGCTTCGAAATTTCGGTCATATGGACGATGCAAAGTGGTTGACGTTTCATCAGGTAGGCAACAGGCGGACACATGATTTGTATCCATATTTGACTGAGATTTTCAAAGCCTCTCCGGCTGTGCCTGGGATCAATGGCGAACCTTATTACGCAGGCATGCTGGATGCCCAAGGCGGAACGGATAAGTCGGCACTGTATTGCCGCTCGGCGATGTACGGCAGCGTGCTGTCGGGAGGCCTAGGCGGGCATATATACGGAGGGGGCGGTTGGAACGGAGGGCTGTGGAGCGGTGAGGTCGAAGATGCCTCGCCAACCCCTATATGGGAGGTCATTAAGTGGCGGTCGGCCGAGCAGATGCGTCACTTAAGAACTTTCATTCTGTCCGAGGCAAACAGATACCAGCAGCTCGTTCCCAATGTTGAACAGCTCAAGCCAAACAGAACGGGGGAGGAAAAATCGTGTATCGGGTGGGCCTATTGTGCGGGGACATCCGGGAAGGATTTATTTCTTTTGTACTTCGAGAAAGACTGCCCAAAAGCAAGTTTAGCCGGAGCGCTGCGGAAAAGTAAATACAAGGCGCTGTGGTTCAATCCGCGCAGCGGCAACTGGATTGATGCAGGAATTTTAAGTGCGGATTCGGCGGGCATAATTAACCTGCCGAATTTTCCGGACAAATCGACAAGGTCCGAAACCGACTGGGCTTTGAAACTTACATTGAGAGATGCTCGATAAGCGCAATTATGAATGATCCGAAGCAAGCAGCCGCTGTTCATTCGGATTTGTGGACCCATTTCAATCGGGCAATCTGAATGCCTTTCAAACTCGGCATCAATGAGGCGATGTAGTACCGTCCATGGTGCAGGATGATTTCCGGAGCCGCCACAAGCAGGGTTGTAACCTCAAGACTATTGTCGTTGATGCCGAAACGGAGCGGATCGGCAGAACGAAAGACGGTGGCATGCTGGCGACGGCCGTACCTTTGCGTATTGAAAAGGTAGTATTGCTTCGATTCGGGAAAATAGACGACGTGGGGACACTCGGCATAGTATGGTCCTTTGGCGTAGGCGCTTCCTTCGGCGACAATCTTCGAGGGGCTCCAGTTTCGCAGATCGGAAGATATGCGGCAGTAGTTCAGGCCGCGATGATTTTTGGCAGGTGAGCGCATCGAGTGTGCCGTGTAATAACAGTGGTAGAGGTCGCCGACTTTCAGTATCATCGGATCTCGGGCAAGCTCTCCAACGCCTTCGTTGAACATCCCTGTTTTGCCGTTGTCACGAATCAGCCGCTTAAATTTTTTGCCGTCTTTGCTGGTGGCCTGGCAGATATTCATCCAGTCGCCGTAGAACATATGATAGGTCTTGCCGATTTTAACTACGTGCGGGGCCTGAAGTCCGCCGGGCGCTTCACCGAAGGAAAGGTCGCCTTCCATAGCAATGCCCATCGGTTTCCAGTGGGTGTCCGTCAGGTTCTTTCCTTCCCAGCGATAGAAAAATCGTGTGTTGCCTCCCCTGCCGCCCGCGGTAGTATTGCGAATGCAGGACCACAACTGCCAGGAGCCGTCGGCCGCCTGCCATACAGCAAAATCGACGGGCTGCTGCTTTTCGGTGGCATATTTATGCTCCATCGGACTTCCGGCCACCTGCCACCACTGGCCATCAATTTGCGGCACTAAAACATGACCGGATTTTTCGTTTCCATAGACAGTTATACACAAGGCAAAAATAGAAATCAGCAATATCGTTACGTGCTTCATTGTTAAGACCTCCAAAAAAGATATGGCTTGTACATTATAATACAAGCCACATCTTTTATTGCCTTTTATTTTACAATCTTTCAGATAGTCAGTCCATGTTATTCATTAGGCGGCTGAGAGATTTCCGGAGCAGAGGCACTGATAGGGTTTTTATATTCTGCAGTGTTTCCGTTAGCGGAAAGCCGGCTTTGTATTTCATATTTTCGATATAACAGACCGCGAATCACCCATGCAAGGCCTACACCGCAGAGAATTAAAGCCACACATAACCACGGCCCCGCATTTCCCATGCCCCATAATCCCAGACCTGCCGACATAAATGCCAATCCAACGAAAAAGATTGCAATTCCACCTGTGAGGTACTTTATCCACGCCGGGCCGACCGGTTCGGGTTTACGAGATTTTAGGTCTGACAGCGGAGTGCCTTTTTCAATAGCCGCCAATATCTGTTTGTGTTCGAGCCGTTTAGCAAAAAAGACAAGTAAGCCGATAACTATTGCTACAGTTGTCAGACTCGAAAATATGATAAACACAATTATTGCTGGATCCATTTTTTGTTCCTTTCGATTTTTTTCTTTAACAAATGAACTTTCTTTATTATCTGATTCTTATTGAACCTACATCGGTCCTTAAATACAATTTTCCTTCTCCGGCACCTACCGTACCTTGCAGATTTTTACCAACTCTGCCTTTGATGGTGAGCGGCATGTCGGTTGTTATTGAGCCAACATCCGTATTAGCCTGCACAGCCGCCGAACACTCGGGCGGTGTCGTTATGTCGATACTGCCTACGTCGGTTTTGATATTCACATTGCAGACAGCCGGGGCGGTTTTCGAATATAACACGTTTACTTTGCCCACATCAGCCTGAAGGTCGATATCGCCTGAGATTTCCCGGCAGGATATCTTGCCAACATCTGTTTGGGCTTTTATCTTCTCCGTAATGTTCGAGATACGGATTTCTCCGACATCACTTGAAACCTGCAAGGCGGTCTGCTTCGGCACAGTTATGTCGAAGCTGATACTTATCGAGCGGCGTCTTTTGTTACGAGGTCTTGTGGTTTTGACCGTTAATGTATTTCCATCCTGCTCAAGTTCTATTTTTACCTGTTCGGCCAGCTCTTGAGCTTCTTTTTCCGAAGGAGCCTTTGCAGTAATTGTTGCGGTAACGCTGCAATTGGTAACATCCTGACCTTCAATAGTTATCGAGCCAACATCGTTTTCGAGAGATAAGGTTGAACCGGGCGCAAGAGGGGCATCAAGCTTGTTTGTTTTTTCATACTCAGCTCGCAGCCAACCGTCTATGTTAATACAGCAACCGGTAGAAATCGTCAGCATGCAAAGAAGGCAAATCAGTGACGTTTTTTTTGTGAAATAATCGTATTTCATTTCTTTGTCCTTTCAACTTGCACTTCGTTTATTTGGTTATCTGACTTTTATCGAACCGCTGCTTGTTTTCAGGTACAGTTTTCCGTTACCCTGGCCGATTGTCCCTGCAAGCTTCTTCTTGCTTATTTGGCCGCTTACAGTTATTGGCAGGTCAGTGCTTATCGAGCCGTAACTGGTTGCCATGTCCACACTGCCGGCAAAATCAGGGGGTGTTTCAAAATCGACGCTTCCGTATGAGGTAACCACGTTTGCATTAATCTCGGGGGTGGTCGAGTCTGAACAGGCTATATTGATACTACCGCTGCCGGACTTGGCGGTAAGGTCAGCGGTCGTTAGCTGCCGGCAGGTGATGCGTCCGTAGGATGTGGATATATCGGCTGAGTCCGCAGATGCTTGCGTGACATCAATGCCGCCGCTGCCTGAATGCAGTTTTAGGGATTTGCTCGTAAGCTCCTCGGCCCTGATAGAACCATAAGATGTGTGCAAATCGCAATCGCCGCAGGAAGCTTTCATGAGCTTAATTTTACCGCTGCTGGTTCGAAGCTTAAGATCGCCTCCTGAAATATCCTCGCAGGTTATAGAACCGTAGGACGTATCCAGGTCGGCTGAGCCTTTAACGTTCCGGGCTTTAATTGCACCACTACTGGATTCAAGTTTAATATTGTCACCTGAGACATTCACGCAGGTAACGGAACCATAAGAAGTATCCAGATGTACCGAGCCCTGAATATCTTCTGCGGAAATCGAGCCGCTGCTGCTTTTGCCTTTTGCACTTCCCAAAATATTGCTCAGTTTAACCGGGCCGTAGGAGCTGGCACATTCGACGTTGGTTTGCTTCGGAACAGTTATGTCGTAGCTAATGGCTATTGAGCATCTTCGTTTTTTACGAGGCTTGTCAGCTTTTACTGTTAACGTATTTCCTACCTGCTCAAGTTTTATCTTTACCTGCTCGGCAATCTCCTGAGCTTCCTGTTCAGTAGGCGCCTGAACACGGATTTGAGCAACTACATTACAATCTGCAACATCGGCACCGGTTATCGTAATCGAGCCGGAGCTTGTTTGTGCTACAACAGTTGAGCCCGAATCAAGGGGGATCTGTTTCTGTACTGTTCTTTCGTATTTGGCTCTACCCCAGTTACCAAATTGAAAATCACAGCCGGTAACAATCAACAACAGGCAAAATGCAAGGGCCGGAATTGAGTAATATTTTTTCTTCATTATTTCATTCTCCAGATTTAAGTTGTTAGTTGCCTATTTTATTCTTATTGAACCGTTGTGGGTTTCAAGGTACAGCTTGCCCTGGCCTGTACCGAGCTTGCAAGTATTCTTTCCAGCTCCAGCCCTTC